>JAAZEK010000256.1 GCA_012512335.1 Clostridiales bacterium
GCTTTAAAGAGTACGTCAACAACCTTTATAAAGGAGGTGCTAAGCTATGACCTTTTCTCAGGCCTGGAACATTGCCTTTCCCCAATCCATGCTGGTGATTTTTATAGTAAGTGCCCTATTATCAGCTGTAGGATTTTATAAGTTCGTATATTTCTTGTCTGTAGGATATGGTTTCGCTATCGCAGGAAGTGGCGTAGCAATGCTATTTATGTATGGCGGTGAAATGAATATTCCATGTATTCTTTTATGTTGCCTTTTCATTGTATACGGTGTACGTCTCAGTGGTTTTCTACTGGTACGTGAGATTAAGAATGCAAGCTATCGAAAGACCCTTAAGGAAGCAACTGGTGGAGACAAGACCATGCCGATTTTTGTTAAAGCGGTTATATGGGTAGCCTGCTCTATCATGTATACTACCCAAGTATCTCCTGTACTATATAGACTGGAAGCTGGGGCTTATAACGGATTCATGCCAATTTTAGGAGTTATCATTATGGCAGTTGCACTTACTATTGAATCCATTGCTGACCGACAAAAATCCAATGCAAAAAAACAAAATCCCAATCGTTTCTGTGATACTGGGCTGTATAAGATAGTTCGCTGTCCTAATTACCTGGGAGAAATATTGTTTTGGACGGGTGTAATCATCTCAGGGTTTGGTGTTCTACAAGGCGTAATGCAATGGGCTATTGCTATTCTGGGTTACTTCTTACTGATATATGTTATGTTCAGTGGTGCCAAAAGACTGGAGAACCGCCAAAACAAAAATTATGGTGAAGACCCGGAGTATCAGGCTTATATAAAGAAAACACCTCTATTGTTGCCGCTCATACCCTTGTATTCACTACAAAAATATGAATTCATCAAATAGTTATAAATTTATCGGATTTTAAGATAGTTCTAATGGATGAGTTCATGCAATAATCAAGGATCAATTTAATTTGATCGTGTAAGGAGGAAAAGATATGAACGGGATTACCGTAACCATGGCTCTAGTGGATTTTATACCAGTTGCGTTGTTCTTTATTGCGGCAGTTATCTTGCAGCGTGATCTATACAATAAAATGGTAAAAGGAGCTTATGCTTTGTTGGCTTCAGGATCCATTCTTGTCCTAATAAGTGGTATCTATAAGGCTGGCTGGAAAATATTATATGCTTTGGGTCTTTGTGATTTCCAGGCATTGGATATTTCATTTTTTCCTATGCAAGCTCCTGGATTCTTATTGGTATTTCTTGCCCTTTTAGGTATGTTTACAAAATATAATCGGGAAGCGCGAAAAGAAAAGACAGTATTGCTGAGCGTTGCTCCTATACCGATTTATATCAGTAACATGCCATTTGTTATTATGCAGGTGGTAGGATGTGCTGGAACACAGTGGTGCCTGTTTGCCATGGCTCTACGCATGAAGAAAAAAGTCGCAGCTATGCTGTTCGTTATATCTTTTATATTTATGCTCGGTATGGGTTACCTATCCTCTCAGTTCGACGACACATCTTCCATGCACTGGCTTGCACAAAGTGTCAATATAGTTTCCCAGGGAGCACTATTGGGTGGCGTACTAATCTTACATAGAGCAGGTTTGCCTAGAAAGGATGCGTTGAAATATGATATTGAGCTTCCCGAAGCAAGCGTTTGATATTTTTAGAGAGCATTTTCCTCTGACTGTAAAGGATGCGGGTGCTTATAATAGTTTTCGATGCGGTCCCATGAAGGTTAGTATTGATTGGTGTTATGCACAAGGCCTTGGAAATGTATGTGCATTAAGAGCAAGTGCTCCCTTGGGACTGATGAAAATGAACACATTAGTTATCCATCCCATGGAGAAGGATGCACCGTTATTCTCCTTTGATTATATTTCAGCTATGGGCAATCATACCCTGCTTCTGGAATTATATGATACTATGCAAGGAGAGAATGAGCAGCTTACAGATTCGCTTTCAAAGCTATTTGCTATAAAATCTAGCCTATCAGAATTGGCTGATTATAATTTAGGGCAGCATTGGTATGATGACATCAAGATGACACCAAGCCTAGCTAAACGCACGAAAAAGGCACATATATCACAGCTTGAACAATCAGCTACTGATTTTCTTAGGATTTATGTGGCGCTATGTGCCACGGCTCAACCAGCCGTTGAGGGAAACACAAAAGTATCAGATTATGTAAATGGATTATTCGAAAATGGTGGGCCTTCTACAGATACATTTAAGAAAGCGTTGGGAGAGGAAAAAGCGAGACAGCTCTTCGAACAAATTATTTTCAATACAATTACTTCGTATCAGAAATCTACTAGATAAGATTTACTTCAAATAAAAAGCACTTAGCGAGTTATTATTGTTAAGTGCTTTTTGATGTTTTACTCATATATTCTAAGTAGAATGGGTTACTGTTTACGTCAGAACAATAAATCATATGAAAGAAGCCTTTGTAGGAGCGATTATAAATCATATGGAAGAAGCATTTGTAGGAACGATTATAAATCTTAGGGAATATCAGCAGAAAATGCGTTAAACACCAAATGGGTATCGTCTATCAAAAATCCAAGTGTTACAATTGGAACAATTATTACTCATGTGGTACTATTAGATTAGTATTTTTAGTAGTAAAGCTTAGTAAAGGATATGAACGGCTATATTAGCTAATAAAAATGGATGATAAGAGACAAGGAGTGATCTTTTGCTTAAGGTATTACTTATTAATGGAAGTCCCAGGCCTAAGGGTTGTACCTACACAGCATTGAGCGAAATAGCTAAGGTGCTGGAGCTGGAAGGTATTAAAACGGAGATATTTCAAGTGGGTAGTGACCCAATCCGTGGATGTACAGCTTGTGGAGCTTGTAGTAATATGGATAGGTGTATTTTTGATGATGACCCTGTTAATATAGTTTTAGATAAGGTGGATGAAATAGATGGATTTGTGTTTGGATCTCCTGTGCACTATGGTGGTGCATCCGGTCATATAAAGTCGCTTTTAGACCGTATGTTTTATTCATCTAGGGACAACTTTGCCAACAAACCTGGAACTGCCATTGTTAGCTGCAGACGGGGCGGGGCTTCTGCTGCTCTCGACCAGCTGAATAAGTATTTTACTGGTTGTGGCATGCCCGTCGTTTCCTCTCAGTATTGGAACATGGTTCACGGAAATACTCCAGAAGAAGTAATACAGGATTTAGAAGGTATGCAGACGTGCAGAACCTTAGGAAGAAATATGGCGTGGCTGTTAAAGTCTATACAAGCGGGAAAGGAAGCCGGGATTCAGTATCCTACTCGAGAACCAAGGGTTGTGACAAATTTTATCCGCTAATTTGCTTAATCAGCTGGTGGCAAATTCAGCACTACTAATAGTTTTTCATCTTTCGCTCATAATGCAAGCCATAATCTTCGCCGAAGTACATATGATTCTCAGTTACAAAAGCACTTATTGAATTTAATTATTTCGATAAGTGCTTTTTGTTTTTTTCTAATTGTTAATAGAAATTATAAGTCGAGTATAATAGAAGCATGTTTATCCAGCATAACTGATATTTTAGCATCTGAGCCAAGCCCATACTGCTTTGCATCGAACTTCATTTCTTTCGTAAAGATTTCTCGCGAAGCTCTGAATGCTTATATTATTACATAACAAACCCACTAATGTTATAAATAAAGTTATGGTTATGTTATTGACAGCTCATAAAACTGATATATGATGAAAGTATAGATGAGATTGTGTATGTATTAATTTAATTCCAGAAAGGGAAGTATATGACCAAACAATACACAAATTTAAAGGCATCGTGTAATTAAAGGAGAGTTGATTATGTCAATTAAACACACAGCAATCAGTTATTATGGTTTCAACTACGTAGAACACGCAGAAAAGGATTTCAAGGAAATGAAAGAGCATGGATGTGATACTGTAATCTTAGCAATCACAGAATTCGACATGGATTTCTGGTTTCCTAACATTAACAATATCGTGAAAAAGGCTCATGATATGGGTCTGAGGGTTTTAGCTGATCCTTGGGGTATTGGAAAGTTTTTCGGGGGAGAGCAGGTAAGTCTTTTCTTACAGAACAATATTAATAACCGACAGGTTTCAGCCTACACGGGAGAAGTGTTAAACGCAGCATGTTTCAATACCAATTCATTTAGAGATTACTTTAAAAGAATTTGTGTGAAGCTGGCAGAGAACACTGAAGTAGATGGATTTTTCTGGGATGAGCCACATTATGCTTTTCCTAAGTCTTATGCTTCTATAACAGGCGGTGCCGGTGATGATTGGGCTTGCAGATGCTCTGTATGTATGAAAAAGTTTGAAGATTATTATGGCTACGAAATGCCCAAATTCATGAATGATGATGTGAAGCAGTTCCGCTGGAAAGAAGCCTTGTTTATTTTATCAGACACTTCAAGAGTGCTAAAGGAGATAAACCCCAAATTAGAGATCACCTGTTGTGTTCATGCAACACTCAACACCTACTATGTTACAGAGCTTCGCGGTGATGATAATTGGGATATGGTTGCTTCTTGCCCATACTTTGATGTTTTCTCAACAACTATTATTAATTGGGAATTGCCAGAATCCTTTTTCAGAGATGTTACAGAGCGTACTGTAGCTATGGCGAAAAAATATGGTAAGGAATCTGAGAGATGGCTAATGGGATACAACAAGTGCCCTAAAGACTATAGCCAGATAGACAAGGTAGTAGATATGTATGTTGACCTGGGCGTTGATAGGCTGGGAACCTGGACCTACCGCGGAGGATATGGAACCATAGTTGCTGCACCAGAACCAATTAAACTATGGGACAAAATAGGCGAAAATTATAATAGAGTACTTAAGAAATAGGAATGGGTATTTTTCATAAAAGTCGAATAACATGTTGGAATTATTACAAGAAGGAGATTGATGTTATGATAAATTCTGTTAAATGCCAGGATGGTCTGCAGTTTCTACTTGATAAATACAAAGTTGAAGCTGATGCAAAGCTTAATTGTAACGACTTAACGCTAAACTTAGATAAAAGCAGTTTCCCATTATTGCCGTGGCGTACCGAGCGTAGGTTTGTAGAGCTAAAAAATATAGTCAATGATGATACCTTGGAAGGAATTAGTGTCATGCGGGTTTGCAGAATAGAAAGTGTAGACTCGGAATTAAGAAGCATAATCTATCGTGAATTAGATTTATGCCAATGGATACTGGGGAGTAAACTAACATCCATATATATGGTTGAAAACGGTAGAAAAGCTGCTAATTTAATTGCTAAATTGGAGTCAGGTATAGTTTGCACAATTGAAGTCGCAGCTACTTTGCCAGCAGATTCGAAAATCATAGATAAACATGAAATAATATCGCAGCGTGGAATAGCATGTGACAGAGTTGTGGACACACAGGTTCCTCAGGAATCCATTTATCTTTTCACTGATGAAGGTGAGCAAGCTTATTTGGATGTGGACTTTGAGTTGTTTGACTATACCGTTGAAGAAGTAGCCATGGTAAGACAAGCGTTTGCAGTAATCAGAGATTCAAAATTGAGGGTAGAATTAACACAAAGCGCAGAGTACCTGATGCATATGGTAGATATATCAATGCAGTCGGCAAAGAGTAATAAGGCTATGATATCTTCGGGAGGTGCTAATCAATGAAACCTTTAAAAATTGCTATGATGTCTATGACTCATGGTCATACAAGAAAATATTATCAAGTGTTAAGGGAAAATCCTCAGTTGGATTGGGTTGCAGTAGCAACTGCCAATGATGAAGTTAAGGAAGTTTTTCTTAATAGTGTAGATGGCATACCATGTTATGATAGTGAAACCGAAATGCTCGATGCTCATCCTGAGATTGAGGCTGTTGTTCTGGCAAGTGAAAATAGCGATCATCTGCGACAAATGAAATTATGTGCAGAGCGAGGCATCCATATTTTATCAATGAAAATTCCAACATTTGATATGGATGAATACGATGAAATGATAGATATTGTCGAAAAATCTGGTGTAGTATGTCAAATTGAGCTAGAGCTGCATTATAATCCTGTAGTTAGAAGGTTAAAGGAACTAAATGATTCCAACAAAATTGGAAATATCCTATCGTTTCAGGCAACCAATATAACCCTTTCGCCAGTCTGGGCTTTTCCATGGCAAGGAGTTCCTGAGTTAAGCTATGGTAAAAGAACACTTCTTAAGGAAGGAGATCACCGATATCGCGGCGGCGCATTGTGCGACCATCCTCATATCTTTGACTTAATACGTGAAATAACAGATAGTGAGTTCGATAGTATTTATGCAAGTGTTGCTCCTAATATCAGGCCTGATATTGAGGTAGAGGATATGCTTAGTGTAGTTGGAAAGATGAAAAATGGAACCATATTTTCCTTGGATCCATCCTGGTCAAGAATGGAAGAGCGGCTCAAGGTTCCAGGTCCTGGCTGGGAAGTAGCTCCCAAGCGTATGGAAGTAAATATCACTATTAATGGTGAAAAAGGTGTGATTATGACCGATTGTTTCGGTCCAAATGTGTACCATAATGGTGCTCCTAAAGATAGATATACCGTAAGATATACGTATTTTGATGAATGGATAGGATTGATAGATGAGTTTATCGACTGCATAAGGAACAAGAAAACTCCAAAAATCAACTTACAGTGGCATAAGAAAACTATAGAGGCAATGAATGCATGTTATGAGAGCATTCAGACTGGGAATCCTGTAAGTCTATAGTGTTGTTAATGTTCACAGCTAGCCAAATAAAATAAAAAATATTCCAGTCGCTGTTGCCATCTCGAATCAAACTAAAGCTCATCTCAGCTAAGGTTGATAATCGTTCTTGCAAAGGCTTCTTCCATATGATTTATTATTTTGGTGTGAGCAGTAACATAGTGTTTGTATGACGAAGGAGGAAGACATAAGAATAAATTCACGAAAAAGACAACATCGAAAAAGAGTAACGAAACGAAAGGAGTAACAAACAATGACTATATTTCCAGTCCCATATAAGACAGTTGAATCCACAGGGAAATTTAATTTTGGTCCAGGTGTAAATGCATTAATAAGTGATTCATTCAAAAATGAAGAGGCTTTAGAGCTACTAGGCGAGCTATGGACAAACTTTACTCTTGGGGTAGGGAAGCTAAATATAACAAAGTCAGCCCAGTTGAATGAGAACCAGTTTCTGATTGTCAACAAAGATAGTGCGGTGGATTTTGCACCACTTGAGGATGGATTCGATTACAATCTACAGGTAACTGAAGATCGCATAATGATAGAAGGGGTTGATGTTAAAGGCTTGATTCATGGCTTCTCAACAC
>JAAZEK010000257.1 GCA_012512335.1 Clostridiales bacterium
AAGTTAAACTTCTGATTCCACTCAAGTAATAAATCCAGATACCTACTAAATTGGTACTGTTGTTTTTCGCCTAGTCCTATTCCCATTTGTGAGCATCCATCTATTAAGACTTCCATATCAATCATGGCTATTTTTCTCCCGTCTACGCTTTTCTAGGAATACCATTAATACTGATATGTCAGCAGGGGAGACCCCACTAATTCGGGAAGCCTGACCCATATTTTCAGGCTGTAAATTTTGAAGCTTCTGCATAGATTCAATTTTCAATCCCGTTACTTGACTATAGTCCATATTTTGAGGTATTCGCAAGTTTTCTGTCCTTTTAAATCGCTCTACCTGCTTTAATTGCTTCTGTATATAACCTTCGTATTTAATGTGAATTTGTATTTGCTCCTGTACTTCAGAAAATTCATCCGTCGCCAGTAGCTTTTGGTCCAAATTAAGACTAGCTAAATTCACAATATCTGAGTAGCTTATTTCAGGGCGTTTTAAAAGGTCATATAGGGCAATCCCAGTTTGTAATACGGAAGAATCCATGTTCCCTAGATACTCATTGGTCTGCTGAGTAGGAGGTATTACTAGCTCCTGCAATTGTTTTAAACCCTTCTCTATTAATTCTTCCTTTTTCATCAAATTATTATATCTATCGTCACCTGTTAGACCAATACAATGTCCCTTTTCTGTTAAGCGCATATCTGCATTATCTTGTCGTAGCAAGAGTCTGTATTCTGCCCTAGAGGTCATCATTCTATAAGGTTCTGGTGTTCCTTTTGTTACAAGATCATCTATTAATACTCCTATATAGGCATCTGCTCTATCTAATACAAGTGGCTCATCCTGCTTTGTATATTGTACTGCATTAATACCAGCTATTAAACCTTGGGCCGCGGCCTCCTCATATCCAGAGCTACCATTAATCTGGCCTGCAAAGAACAATCCTTGGATATCCTTGGATTCAAGTGAAAGTTTTAGCTGTGTAGGATCTATGCAATCATATTCTATAGCATAAGCTGGTCTCATAATCTCAACATTTTCCATTCCAGGAATAGTGGAATAAACTAACCTTTGTACCTCTACAGGAAGGCTGGTAGACAAGCCTTGTACATACATTTCATTTGTATGAAGCCCTTCAGGCTCGATAAAAATCTGATGACTATTTTTTTCGTGAAATCGAACTACCTTATCCTCAATAGAAGGACAATAACGAGCGCCGACACCTTTAATATTTCCTGAATAAAGGGGAGATCGGTGTATATTTTCACGTATTATCTGGTGTGTATCATCATTAGTATATGTCAACCAGCAAGGAACTTGCTCACGGTTTATAGGTTTATTTAAAAACGAGAAAGCATAGTCCCTAGTGTCACCGGGTTGAATAGTCATCTTGGAGAAGTCAAGGGATTTCTTATTAACCCGCGCAGGTGTTCCAGTTTTAAATCGCCTTAAAGGGAAGCCTAGTTCTATAAGGTTTTCTGACAATTTGTTAGCTGGGAATAAACCATTGGGTCCGCTGTTAGCAGTATATTCTCCAATGATAATGCGACTTTTTAAGTACACACCAGAAGCAACTATGACTGCATTACACTCATATACTTCACCTGTAGCCAATCTAACACTCGTAACCCTATTTCCTCTCGTGCGTATTTCTTCTACTTCTCCCTGACAAAGGCTAAGATTATCTTGATTTTCCAGGGTCAGCTTCATCTCTCTTTGATATTGCATTTTATCTGCCTGAGCCCTAAGAGAATGTACAGCTGGTCCTTTGCCTGTATTTAGCATGCGAATTTGAATGAAGGATTTATCTATATTTAAGCCCATTTCCCCTCCTAAAGCATCCACTTCTCTTACAAGATGTCCCTTTGAAGTGCCGCCAATGGAAGGGTTACAAGCCATAAGTGCCACTGCTTCTAAATTCAGAGCAAGGACTAGGGTTTTCATTCCAAGTCTCGCTGAAGCTAGAGCTGCTTCACAACCTGCATGGCCTGCTCCTACTACAATTATATCGTATCTTCCTGCTTGAAACTCCATTTTACCCCCTACTTTCCTAAGCAGAATTCCATAAATATTTTATCAATCAAATTTTCTGTAAGGCTTTCACCAGTAATCTCACCTAATGCTTCCCAAGCATCCCTGATGTCTATAGTTATAATATCTAAGGGCATATATGCATCCATTGCATTAGAAGCCTCCTCTAAGTGCTTATGACCGCGTATTAATGCCTCCTTATGTCGAGTGTTTGTAATCATAGCTGGATTTCTAGGACCATCACTACCAGAATAAACCATATTATATATATAATTTTCTACTTCCTCTAATCCAGATCCTTCTATCATAGAGGTCCAGATTATGCTGTTGTCTGTCAAACCACGAATTTCCTCTTCTTCTATGACTGAAGGCTTATCTGCTTTATTAAGCAGTATTAAAACTCGTTTGTCACCTAACCATTGAAGTATTTCCTTATCCTCTTTTTCTAAAGAATTAGAAGCATCCAACAATAGCAATATTAGATCAGCATCCCGAGTTAGCTCCCTAGACTTTTCTACACCGATTTTCTCAACCTGATCCATAGTTTCCCTAATTCCAGCTGTATCAAGTATTCGAACTAGAACTCCTTTAATACTTATATAATCTTCAATAACATCTCTAGTAGTACCTGGTATATCAGTAACTATAGCTCTATTCTCCCGAACCAAAGCATTTAACAAGGAGGATTTTCCCACATTAGGTTTGCCTATAATAACTACTTTCAAACCCTCTCTAACTAATCGTCCCTGATGAGCCGTTTCCAGCAGTTGAAGACAAGCATTACTGGCCTTCTCTAATCGCTCTTCAATTGGACCTCTAAGCATTTCCTCTATGTCTTCTTCAGGATAATCAACTGTCACTTCTATTCTGGCCATCAAGTCAAGTAAGTTATCTCTAAGGGCTTTAATCTTTCTTGATAAGCTACCTTCCATTTGATTAAGTGATGCCCTTGCTGCATCATTTGACTTTGATGATATTAGATCCATTACTGCCTCTGCTTGTGACAAATCAACCCGTCCATTTAGAAAGGCTCTTTTCGTAAATTCACCAGGCTGTGCTAGCCTAGCACCTTCTTCCAAGCTTATATCAATTATCTTTTGGACGGGAATCATGCCACCGTGACAATGAATTTCTACAATATCTTCTCTTGTATATGTCTTAGGTGCCTGCATAAAGACAATCAAAACCTCATCCACCATATTTTGAGCTTTGTCCAAAATATAGCCATATTGCAGATAGCGATTTTTAAATTGCTCCTGCTTCTCCCCTTTACCGTTAACAAAAATATTTTTAGCAATCTGTAAGGATTCCGGCCCACTTAAGCGGATAACTGCAATTCCGCCCTCTCCAGGTGGAGTTGCCAGAGCTACGATTGTATCTTCAGTAATCATATCCTTCTTTCATCCTTCTAATAAAAATTTAAAACCCAGTATTAATACTGGGTTCTGTAAGCTCTAATCCTATTAGTATGTCACGAAACGGGGGATTGATCTTTTGCTTGAAGAAAGCTTACTTCAAGCTGATAACGACCTTACGATAAGGCTCGTCCCCTTCACTATGTGTGACAACTCGTGGATCTCTTTGCAAAGTTGAATGAATCACTCTTCTCTCAAAAGGATTCATCGGCTCCAATACTACTTTCTTTCTAGTTTTTTGCACCTTATTAGATAAACGTTTAGCTAATTTAACAAGGGTTTCTTCCCGCTTACTTCGATAATTCTCCGTATCCATGATGACACGTTTATATTTCTCCGAATCCCGATTAACAGCTAAATTGGTCAGATATTGTACTGCATCCAATGTTTCTCCTCTATGACCAATTAAAATACCCATTTTAGGGCCACTCACTTCGGCTATGATTGAATCATCAGTTTCTGTTAAATCTACTCTAGCTTCAAGACCCATTTTTTCAAACAATGACTCTAAAAAATCATGTGTAATGTCTCCCATGGTTTGAATAACAGATGCTCTGATTCTAGCATCCTTGTTACCAAACAATCCAAATAAGCCTTTAACTGGCTCTTCAAGCACTTCTATTTCCAGCTTGTCTCTTTGGACTGCCAACTGGATTGCCGCCGCCAGAATCGCATCCTCTACGGTTTTACCTGTGGTTTCTACGGATCTCACTTCTGGTCACCATTCCTTTCTTCCAGTTCATTTGTTTCTGTTATCCTCTTCAATATTAATGATTGAGCTATTTGAAAGATATTTGCAGTTACCCAATATATCGCGAATGATGCTGTATACATGGTACAGAACCATACAGACATTAAGGGCATCATTGCAGTAAAGCCCTTCATTTGTTGATTACCGCCCTTAGGTTGTGTTAGCTTCATTTGATAATATGAGGTTACACCTGATAAAAGAGGTAATATAAATAAGCCATTGAAGCCTTGACCAAATAACCCAATCGAAGCGCCGGTAATGCTCTTTAGAGGAGAATCCGGCTGCCAAATATTCTTAATCCAAAGAAAAGCATTAACAGATCCCATGGCTACTTCTCTATCGGATATGGATCTAAGAGCAGCAAACATTGCAAAGAATAAAGGCATCTGTATCAACATAGGTAAACACCCTCCCATGGGATTAACCTTGTGCTTTTGATACAGTTCCATTGTTTTCTTGTTTAATTTATCAGGGTCATTTTTATATTTCTTATTGATTTCTGCAATCAAGGGTTGAACCTCTTGCATTTTCATGTTGGCTTTTCTAGACTTTATGTCTAAGGGCAACAGAATAAAACGCATCAGTATTGTAAACAAAATAACAGCTAGACCATAGCCGCCGAAGGGCTCAGGTATTTGCCCACTTAATGTGTTTAGAGCTTCAAGTATACTGCTTAGAAAACTAACAAAGCTAGCCCATAAACCAGTTTTTTGAGTTTCTTGAGCAACATTCATGAGGATCATTGGTAAATTCATTTCTAAATTACCCCCGTCTTTTATTTTAATGGGTCATATCCACCAGGGTGCAGGGGATTGCATTTCAATACCCTTACTAGGGAAAGATACAGTCCTTTTATTGACCCATACTTTTCGATTGCCTGCATTGAGTATTGTGAACACGTAGGATAGAAGCGACAGCTGGGTGGGAATATTGGTGAAATCCATTTCCGGTAGCCACGGATCAAAGCCAGTAAAACTTTCTTCATTTAAACTCTTCACCTTACTTAAGTAAATTGCTCCTTCTTAAAAGCTGATTTACTGCTTCTTCTAAACTTTTATAAGAAGCTCCCTTCGCTTCTCGTCGTACGATAAAAATAACATCGTAACCTTGCTTCAACCTAGGCAGCTGAAGCCGCAAAATCTCTCGTAATTGCCTTTTAATTCGGTTTCTTTGTACTGCATTGCCAAACTTCTTGGTTACGGAATAACCTATCCTGATATCTACATTCCTGGTTTTTCGATAAATCAAAACAAGAAGGGGGTGACCT
>JAAZEK010000258.1 GCA_012512335.1 Clostridiales bacterium
CAGAAGGGGATTCCAAGGTAATTTTGTGTGAGCGTGGTATTCGAACCTTTGAAACAGCTACCCGCAATACTATGGATATAAATGCAGTACCAGTGGTAAAGGAGCTTTCTCATTTGCCGATTATTGCTGATCCCAGTCATGGTACTGGAAACTGGAAATATGTTAACGCTGTTTCTCGAGCCTTTGTAGCCGCAGGAGCAGATGGTCTTATTGTTGAAGTTCATCCTGATCCTGAGCATGCAGCCAGCGATGGTCCTCAGTCATTAAAACCTGATGTGTTTGATGAGCTGATGCAGGTGTTAAAGCCCATAGCTGAGGCGGTTGGCAGAAGTATATAGTATAGATTCCTCTTTATTTTATCTTACTTCTTGTAATTATTATGAATTTCCGATACCATGATAGTTAGCTATTTAATTCTTAACTGGGTTTCTGCTGACTTAAGGAAAAGGGAAGTGGGGAAAACATGGCAGAGGTCATTGGTATCGTAGAAGACATCGTATTTCGTAATGAAGAAAATGGATTTTCAGTTGTTGGCATTCGAGAAGAAGACACAAAAGTAATCGTTACTTGCGTGGGTAATTTTCCTTTTATCAATCAGGGGGAGCGAGTTCGCTTAGAGGGCGAATGGACTACTCATCCTGATTATGGCCAGCAGCTGAAGATGGTGACCTATAGTAGTGCTGCACCTACTACCATAAATGCTATGGAAAACTATCTAGCTTCCGGGTTGATTCGTGGAGTTAGGGCTTCTACAGCCCGAAAGCTGGTTCAGCATTTTGGTGAGGATGTACTGGATATCATTCAGTTCAATCCTCAGCGCTTAACAGAAGTAGATGGCATTGGTGAAAGCCGAGCGGAAATGATAGCTTCTTCTTTTTCCGAGCAAAAGGAAGTCAGAGAAATCATGATATTTATACAATCTTATGGTATTACAACAGCCTATGCTCTTAAGATATATAAAGCATATGCTGGTGATACTATAAATATTGTAAGAGAAAACCCTTATCGTTTAGCAGAGGACGTAATTGGAATTGGGTTTAAGATTGCTGACCAAATTGCTAAAACCATGGGGGTAGACCCAAATTCCCCTTACCGAGTGGCTGCTGGAATTAAATATGTGCTATCAAATGCAGCTTCCCAAGGACATACGTATTTACCTAAAGAAGAGCTGTTAAAAAGGGCAAACCAACTATTAGCTGTAGAACCAACACTTGTAGAAAATGGTTTAACCAACTTAACTTTATCCCATACCTTAGTAATGGAACAGAAAGAGGAACATACTGCTATCTATCTTGCTGCTTTCTATCAAGCAGAGTCAGGCGCAGCACGTATACTTCGAGATCTAGCTACGGATCAAAATGTCAAACAATTTGATAAGATTGAGAAAAAGATAGCTCGTTTTGAGAAAGAAAATCAAATTACTCTGGCAGAACAACAGCGAGAAGCAGTTCGCCAAGCAATGCAGTATGGAGTAATTATCATTACCGGTGGGCCTGGAACGGGCAAAACCACCATCATAAATTGTATGATTGAGCTGTTATCAGCAGAAGGTCTTAAGGTGGAGCTGGCTGCACCTACTGGACGAGCTGCCAAACGGATGGCAGAGGCGACCAATCAAGAAGCAAAAACAATTCATCGACTGTTGGAATATGGCTACGGTGAGGAACATGAAGAAGCTTTTCAGCGAAATGAGGACGACCCCATTAAGGCTGATGTAGTGATTATAGATGAAATGTCCATGGTGGACATTCTATTAGAGTATCATTTATTAAAAGCTATTATTCAAGGCACTCGTTTAATTATGGTTGGCGACGTAGATCAGCTGCCCTCGGTTGGCCCGGGGAATGTCCTACGAGATATTATCCATAGTAATGTGATTCCAGTGATTAAGCTTACTGAGATTTTTCGTCAAGCCCAGGAAAGCATGATCATAGTTAATGCCCATCGAATCAATCGTGGTGAAATGCCTATGTTGAATGTTAAGGAAAAGGATTTTTTTATAGATAAGCAGGATTCTGCAGAGCAGATTCTGAAAACCCTGGATGACTTAATAACGAAAAGACTACCAGGTTATGGTGAGTATCATCCATTGCAGGATATTCAAA
>JAAZEK010000259.1 GCA_012512335.1 Clostridiales bacterium
GAAATAAAGGAAGCAAAAGAACTGGTATCACGGCATTTGGATCATTCTGTCCATCGATTTTGGGATCGCCCTTGAATGGTATTCAAGAGGTAAGGGGTTCGATCCCCCTCATCTCCACCAAAAAAGCACGATGGTTTTGATACAAAACCATCGTGCTTTTTCTATATTGGTTGATATTTACACAGCAATTTGATACAATCTATTCGACAAACTTGAATTTGACGGGGTGATTAAGGTGCTTGTTCTATGCTCAAATGGATTATCAAGTGATATATTACTGGCACACCTCAGCAGTAAAATGGCTGGTTGCGAGACTGCTGCGTTGGTTGTGACAGCAGACAATGAATACAAGGAAAACAATTATCACGTTCCCAGATGTGTTTCAGAATTACAAGCACTGAACCTGAATGTTGATATTTTTGATTTGGATAAACAACCTGCTGATTTACTGCTTAACTATGATGTGGTTGAATTTATCGGAGGAAATCCTTATTATTTACTACAAACAATCCGAAAGAACAATTCGATAGAGATATTAAGAAATATTGCTACAACTAAAATTCTAATTGGTTGGAGTGCTGCTGCATTTGTTTTTGGTCCTACACTTGAATTGGTAAATTGCTATTCTCCCGAAATGAATTTCTTGGGGTTGACAGATTTAAGCGGACTCTCATTAACAGATGTTCAAGTGCTGCCGCACTATAGTAAGTTCCTTTCAAGGTTTGAGCGATTTGAGGAAAAGTGCTGTGTTTACGAAAAAGAACATAATGTAAATGTTATCCGTATAAACGACGGTGATGGAGTTTTTATAGACGGAGAAGTTCATATTTGTAAAACGTAAATTCCAATTTGACAAACTGATTAGCGTAGTTTCAGTCCTAAAAGAGAGTTTCACTTCCCGTTTAATAGTTTCATTTCCAAGTGAAACCTTTTGAAACCATATGAAACCGTATCATTATTATCAAGATAATACATGTAGAAGCAACTAAGCATTGTACGCTTAGTTGCTTTTTTCTGTAGGTGGAGATGATATCTCCTACCAAGACATTTTCATCTCTCAGTTGGTGGAAATGAATCTCCACCGGTTACTGAAAATACCGTTGCACTTAATATTGCATTCCACACTTAGCTGATTGAGGTGAAGTGTAAAATGAAGTGTCGCCACGGAAGAAACGGAAGGCGAAAAGGGAAGAAAAAAAGATGTCCCGCCAGAACGGATTCCCCTACCATGTTAAGTGATTAAACAAACAAGGAGGAGTCTAGTGTGACCTTGTGTACGAAGGCGATCTACAACTTCCTGCACGCCAATCTGTTTCTCCACGTCAGCTGGCAAAACTTGATTCTCGGCCCGTATAAGAAGCGGCCGGGGCGCCGGTACAATCGGCCCTCGACCCACAAGATCCAAGGACGCAGCATCGCTCCTGTCAGCAGCGCAACAAGCAACGCGCCCAAGTCTACTACGCGCACCCGTACAGCGCTTGGGAACGAGGCAGCATTGATAACCTGAATCGGATGA
>JAAZEK010000260.1 GCA_012512335.1 Clostridiales bacterium
GGGTAGCAAGAAATACATGAACATGAAGCATCTAGAGGCTGCCCTCGAGGAACCCTTTATTGCTGGATAATTTCTTCTAACTACTAGGTCCGCAAACCTTTTTGCGCATAATTCTTGACACTACCTATACAATAAATATAGGGCCGGAAAATGGTTGCTCATCTTTCCAAGTTGAATCGCGCCACACATAAAGAGCTTTGAAATTTATCTATCTTTTTTACTTTGTTGCACTATCAAAACAAGTACAGAATTGTTCGGAATTTTAGTAGGTATTGAAAGGATGTGCTTGATGATGAATATAGATATTGTTCTAGCTTGGGGGATGGATGTACGCATTGGAGCAGGAATCCCCCCAACAGTTTATTGAGATTCTAGGAAAACCAATACTGGCTTACACACTTGAAAGGATTTAGGGAAGTAATAATATAGATGTAATAGAAATTGTGTGTCTTGATTCACATACAGAAGAAGTTAGGAATATCGTCTTTTAAAGATGCAGCCCTTATGTGTGTAGCCTGAGGAAATAACGATTTAATCGGCACCTTATATAAGTGCTGTAACGATCGGAAACGATTGTAGCTGACTCTTGCCATGCTGCGGGGCATTGTGAAGCATGGCAACAGCCTGTGGCGAATTTCTGCCTGAAAGGTGAAAACCAATAATAAAGCGAGTTTCACTGTTAATGATAAACCACAGATAGTGTTTCACACCATTTACCTTAACGACAGTTTCAACTGCATGTCACTCGTCGGTGGAAAGATTCTACATAGGGAGCGATTGCAGTCTAATAGCATCGAAAAGTGCTATGAACTTTGTATACCAGTTGCTAATCGTCGTGTGTGGAACCTTGATGTTAAGGGCTGTTCGCAGAATAAGGCTGATGTTGCAAAACGAATTTTTAACGAGGTAAAACATGCCCAAGGCCGAGATAAGAAGGTGCACAGGATAACCTATGCGTTTGAAATTGTGTTTTCCAAAAAGAGACGACATGGATGGTGGCATGCTCGGCAAAGATGCTTCGGATAACCGTCTGAATCTATGCCATAACGATAGAAGTTGTGAGAGTTATTGCATTTAGGACATTGTACCCCAAAGGTTGAGGTGTTCTCAACTTTCATTTAACTTTACAATGCGTTGTATAGACGGAGGAGATTAGATCAATGGACAAAAACAGGTTGACATTAATATCAATCATTATCCCAGTATATATGGTTGAAGATTATTTACCGTGTTGCATAGACTCGGTAATCTCACAAACTTATGAGAATATGGAGATTATTTTAGTTGATGATGGCTCGTTGGATACATGTCCTAGTATATGTGATGAGTATGCAAATAAGGATAGTCGGATAAAGGTTATACACAAGCTGAATGGCGGGTTATCAGACGCAAGAAATGCTGGCTTAGCGCTTGCAACTGGTGAGTTTGTTGCTTTTGTTGATTCTGATGATTATTTGGGGAAGTCTTTCTTGGAACATTTATATGAGGCTGTTAGATATAATAATGCTGATATTAGTATCTGTGATTATCTGAAAGTAGAAGAAAATTCATCAGAAATAATGAGTATGGGTAATGGTAATTCAACCGTTTATTCAAATCGTGAATGTCTGATATCAACATATCAACCACAAGTTCATGGCATGGAATTCATGGCATGGGGGAAGTTATATAGAACTAGCTTATTCAAGGATAATGATATTATATATCCAGTCGGTAAAATTCATGAGGATATTTTTACTACATATAAGATTTATTATAATGCGAAAATAATTGTATTCATTAACGAGGTTCAGTATTTTTATCGAGTGAGACGAGGTAGTATCATGCAGGAAGGATACAATCCGCGCCATTTACATGGATTAGAAGCAACACATGAGGCTTGTGTGTTTTATCTTGAGCATTCAGAAGATGAGTTATTACATTATGCGTTTAATGCACACATGCGTTTATTAGTTAAGTCGTATTGTGATATCAAGGTAAAGTATTTCGGTGATGATAAAGTCGGGATTATAAATCAACTGATAAAAGACGGTAAAAAAGACTTAATGGAATTCTCGTCGAAAGCAAAAATGCCTTTTATTAAAAGCTGTTTGTATAGGATGTTTACCATGTTTCGATCTATAACTATTTTAAAACTTCTTAAAATGGATTGAAAATAATACAAAGTTGTTGGATCAAAGAATTTATGA
>JAAZEK010000261.1 GCA_012512335.1 Clostridiales bacterium
ATGATGTAATCGAAAAAGTACGCTCTTACCCTGACTGGGATGAAGGATGGAACTATACAGGAATGGGACAGTTTGGCGCATGTATGAGTAAGTTGGACAGCCTGATAATAGCTCTAGGTAAAACCAAACAGGAAAAAGCCTTAGCTGTTATATTGGAAAAGGCTAGAAAATTGACTCCACAGCATAAGTTCTCCCATTACCGCGCAGTAGTATTAGCATGTGAAGATATAGGAAGTCCATTAGCAACCCAAGTATTATCTGAATTACTTGATATGGAAGGGGTAGCAGGCCACCATGTTACGAGCTTAAGCCAAGCAAGAAGCGCAGTAGTTCACGATCGTGTAGATGTTATCCTTCGAAATAATGTACTTCGGGAATTGCATCTTGCACGAGCCTTATATCGATGCGGTGATGATAAAGGAAAAGGTTCGCAAATTCTGCATAACTATAGTCGAGATTTGCATGGTCATTATTTCAGGCATGCTGCAGGCATATTAGCTTAAGTTGAATATTTTAGATTGAAAATGATAAAACATTTCTTCTGTTTCAATAGTGTACTTAAGTACTATATATTAGACAGAAGAAATTTTTTTACTAGAGTTACAAACAAAATATTTAATGAGAAAATATAAAATGAAGATTTTATACGAGGTATAAACAACATGATTAGCATACGAAACAACAGCAAAGACCCTCATTTCAACCTAGCACTTGAGGAGTATGTATTTTATAATTTTGACCCTAAACAGGACTATGTTCTGCTGTGGCAGAATGAACCTTCTGTTATTGTTGGCAGGAACCAAAATACCATGGAGGAAATTAACTACAAATATATAAAAGACAACAATATAAATGTTGTTAGAAGAATGTCTGGCGGAGGAGCTGTGTACCATGATTTTGGCAACTTGAACTACACATTTATTGTAAACAGTGAAAAGGATGTAGCAAGTAATTTCAAGATATTTACTGAGCCTGTTATGTCAGCCTTAGCTAAGCTAGGTGTGAAAGCTGAGTTTTCTGGAAGGAATGACATTACCATAGACGGTAAGAAGTTTTCAGGAAATGCACAGCTTTACTCGAAGCACAGGCTCCTTCACCATGGTACAATACTGTTTAATTCTGATTTACCTGTTGTTCAGGAAGCCTTAAACGTCAAAATAGACAAGTTGCAATCCAAAGGTGTAAAATCAGTGCGAAGCAGAGTGACCAATGTATTTCCTTATTTAGAGGAAAAGATCACTATAGAAGAATTCCAGGATGTATTAATGAAATTTTTCTTAGATGATGACAATTATAAGGAAAATGAATACATTTTAACAGACGTTGATTTGGCTGCAGTAAATGCTTTAATGGAAAAGAAGTATCTAACCTGGGATTGGAACTATGGTGAATCTCCTGCCTTTGAAATTGAAAAGAGCAAGAGGTTCGAGGGTGGAAATCTGTCATTGAAATTCAATGTTAAGAATGGAACTCTTCAAAAATTAAGGATTTACGGTGACTTTTTTGGTAAGAAGGATGTTTCAGATATCGAAAAGCTTCTTATTGGCAAGCAATTTCAGGAGGAAGCTGTCCGAAAAGAGTTACAGCAGATTGATTATGAAGAATACTTTACTGGAATTACCGTAGACAATTTTATAGAGTGCATGTTTTATTAGGTTATATCATTGAAATTACGAGGTAGTTGCAGAGCTACCTCGTTACTTTTTATTGAGTTAATATATCAGACACAGTCATTTAACTTGCATCAAAATCAATATTTTTTGATAACGATGCAAGTTTGAGATATAAAACAGGCATATAAATCAATAAAAACACTCAAGCACCATTAAATTAAAGCGCTAAATTTTCAAAATAACTTATTGACATCGAAATGACAATGTTATAATATATTTATAGAAACGTTTCTTTAGATTACAAAAGGGTGATTTGATGAAGGCGGTA
>JAAZEK010000262.1 GCA_012512335.1 Clostridiales bacterium
ATATAACTGGCATATAGCGTATGTTTGTATGTGTATTTCATGATACATCCTGTATTTTTTATATATTAGTTTACTATTAAAGATTCCTCGTTTCACTCGGAATGACAGAACTATCCCCGCATCATCCAGAGCGATTGCGAAGGTTCTTTCCACTGATTAATGACTTATCACAGTGCTACCAAATACTGTATTGACCTCCAACTTTATATCAGCTTCTTTCTTTCCTTGTGGATCAGACAAAAAAGTTCGATCTCCAAAGGTAAGGCTTGAGCCATCAGGAAACTGAGTAGAAGAAAAGACAGAATTCGCCTCAATTTCCACAGATGCATCCTTAGGAAGCAAAATCTCAGCTGAACCAAATATTGTGCTTACTTCCATCTTTCTATTCAAATCAGCAATTGGGATCTCTCTGAAATCAAAGGTGGCGCTTCCAAATATTACACTATAGTCTTTCTCATTTATGTCTACACTTATTCTACCTTCATTAAAAATAATGGTATTCTTGTCCTGATATCCTGTTCCTCCTCCAAAAAGCAGGGAAAGACCCAGTGAAAGCAAAAAAAGCCCAATAATAATACGAAATGCGGGAACATTCCAATTAAAATAATGCTTTAGAATCAGGAACAAACCAGAGGAAATTAGAAACAAACCCCAGAAAAAAGTTCGCATTTAGACCCGCCACCCTTTCATTATCAATTCTATCTACCTAACATTCTATCTATCAATCATTCTAACTATGCTAGTGAATAAATATTAACTGTTCTTAAGAAGCTCCAATGCTTTATTAATCATAGCATCTCCTACAGATCTCTCGTACTTGGATACTACTGGCTCATAACCGCCTTCATCATATGATTCTGGTGTACAAACATAGCCATTACCATATCCATTGGAAGTACTGGCAAGATATGTGTTCTTATAGGGAGATTCTTTCTTAAGCCTTAGAGCAAATTCCACGAATATTTCGGTTGGAACAGCTACAATTCTGTTTTCGCCTATGCCAAGCACAAATATTTCAATAGGGTTATTAATAGCCATAGCCTCAATGGCCTTAGCTCCTCCCATAGATGTTCTTAGCATATTATTGGCACCAATTAAGGCACATTCAAGAGTTCTCTGAACAGCATACGATTCATTATTCTTAATGGAGTTTTGATAATCATTTTCTACCTTTTGTTGTAGTGCTTTTGCTTCTTCAACTGGCGGTATTTTCTTCATTTCTGGTTCCAATTCGGTATGGACTGTAAATAAGCTAACATTATGCTCATATTCCAATTCAGATAATACTTTCTCTGCTTCAGTGGCAATTGCATAGCCAACTCGTTTGGCTTCCTCAAAAGTTTGGCCAGTTCTAAAATGTCTTGACGATTGATCTCCTGCAGCACCATTATGAAATCCTACTACAACTTCACTGTTCTTATCTTGAAAATATTCATAGATGTAAGCTGGATAATCAGCGGAAATAGCTCTACTCTCTGCATGAAGGAATGTAGGATGTAAAGCATAATTAATTAAAACCCCTCTTAATTCATCCTTTGCATCTTTTATACCAGTTACAAACACATCAGGATCTGCAGGACCGTCTTTATCTCGACGATTACCACCAACGCCCTGCTCCTTGCCGCAATGTCCTTTGCCCATTGCTATTTTTGCAGGAAAGGCTGATATCTTTGCTTCTGAAACACCCTCCACAATTAACTTACTTACCTGATCCAAGTAATATGGATACATTTCACGGTTGTCGTGATTAAATGGCACACTTCCGCAAGCCGGTGCTGAATGAGTGTGGGTAGCAGAAATAAGGATATTTTCTGGCTTAATGCCACAGGCTTGATGGATCTGTTCTCTCACTTTTTTAACCCTAGGTTTAGTGTAGCTTATAAGATCCAAAGTAATTATTGCTATCTCAGTTTCTTCGTTTCTTAAATAAAAGCAATGTGCTTTTAAATCATCGTGTACTTCTGTATGATAACGATCTTTTGGTTCTGGGTAACCGGATAAAAATGTGGGGAAATCCGGTGTTATAATTTTCTCTTTTACTCCTGCGTATAGCATTTATTAAGTCTCCTTCCAATTCATCACCATATTTATTGCATTATGGCTTTATCAGTTTATACACTGTTTTATATCAGTTCAATAAACTTTTTGTTTCTGCATAAGCTTTTATTCTCTCTTTATAGACCTCATGGTTTTTCGGATTAGGAACATATTTTGTCTGCATACCCCCAACCATTCTCTTGGCATCTGCTAAATCCTTGTATATACCAGCACCAATTCCGGCACAAAGAGCTGCACCAAGGCTACCCGTCTCATGAGTACGCGGAACTACTACCGTCATATTTGTGATATCAGCAATTATTTGACACCATATGGAGCTGGTAGCACCACCACCGAAGATACTAATTTCTTTAGCACTTCTAGCTCCTTGACTAATTCGCTGATGAGCAGTTATGCGCTCTTGAATTTCATAACCAATACCTTCCAATACAGAACGGATTATGTCGCCCTGTGTAATCTCCAGACCAAGCCCTGTAAAAAAACCCTCATTATTAACAGAAACTCCTTTGCTGAGCTTTGGATAGAAGAAAATACCATTAGAACCAGCGGGAGTTTGTTCTGCTAGAGCATCCATTTGTGCGTATGATATCTGTGAGAACATAGTATTTCTTACCCATTTCAACGCTGCCCCTGCTGTTCCTATACTGTTTTCAAGCATCCAGTTGTCACGGCTAAATCCATGACAGGCTACGCCCATGCTTTCGTCTACTACATGTGTATCTGCTATGGAAGAAATTGCACTAGCGGTACCTAAGGAGACAGTTATAATTCCATGATCAATACCGGCTCCAGCTGCTGCTGCCTTTTGATCTTGTAATCCCATAACTACCTTGGTTTCTGTTGATAGTCCCAGCTCTTCTGCTACTTCAGGCAATACAGTTCCTATCACATCTCCAAAGTTATGTATTGAAGGAAACTTATCCATGTCTATGTCATATTTTTCAAAAAACTCTGAAATCCATTCATGTTTTACTGTGTCAAAGCAAAGGGTACCACTAGCCATTGTATAATCAGTTGCACATTGGCCAGTAAAACGATACACCAAAAAATCCAGACCCATTAAAAACTTATAAGTATTATCATAAATCTCTGAGCGATGTTTCTTTAGCCACATTACTTCAGGAAAAACGAGGGAACTGATTTGTCTTCCAGTCCGTGAGTAAATGGAAAAGTTGTCGTAATCCGATTTTATTTCATCAGCCTCTTCCATAGCCCGATTATCGTACCAGCTGATAGCATTCATTAGCGTATTGCCGTGTTCGTCTATTGGAACAAAAGAAATTCCTTGGGAGCTCATGGATAAGCCCAAAACCTTTGTTCCTTCTACATCGGCGTTTTTCAAAGCTGTTTTAATAGCTGTCTTGACATGAGCCCACCATAGGTTAGCATCCTGTTCTACCCCTTCTGGTGTAAAAATCAGATCGTATTCAATATAATGTTCACCTAAAATATTGCCTTCTAAATCAAAGATCATGCTCTTACAGCCTGTAGTTCCCAAATCAATTCCCAATAAATACATTTCGTTTTCCTCTTTATTATATTATTTTACTGCTTTAATACCTTATCCTAGTTCAATATTCCCACTTTTATAAGTGTCACGTTCACTTGTAAAATTACTAATTAATATCCAACTGTTTCTAAAATTTCAATGGGTTTTGCAATGTTAGGATCTATATAGATTGTGCTAGGCAGAACCTGATATATAGAACCTGGCATCATTGGTGTTACCGGTCCATGTGTAATTAAGCGGGATGTCATGCGCTGCCATGAAGAAAATGTGCCCATAGTACCTAATCCATGACCTTCTACTCTTTTCTTAGCGTGCTTTACATCTCTTGGACCAATAGTAGCTGCCTTAGGTGGAACAGCTCCAACATTTCCAGAACAACCAAAAACACCGTGGAGTGAGTTCTGTACTATTGTCAATGGATGAAGGTTAATAATTTTTGCAGGCTGCTCAAGGTACTCTTCTATGGAATCTACCTCTGTATATTCCGGAACAGGATCAATAAATGCAATATGCCCTGCCCATCCGGGGCCTGATGTAAAGTAATCAATTCCTCCATCGGTTTTTTCATCAATTAAATCTGAAAAATAGTCGATGTTCTTATTTGTGGGATATAAAATATTTTCTTCTAAAGGTCGTAAATCTGGATCAATTTTATTGATAAAGTATTTCATAAATGAATATATGAAACCAGATTTGTATGTAATAGGTGCAATGTTGTCGTTCTCATCAGCCCATTCATCCATCGCTACAAAAACGCAGTTTTTACAGTCTACACGATGTGTGTTGATCAATTCTGCTAGAACCATGTGGGTATTTGGGTTTGGGTTACCAAAAATAGTTGAGAACTTTTTGTTTTGTTCATAGGATTCCTTAATTCCTGCAAACTTGTCAGCCATTACCACCGAGCCATAGCCTGAGAGAATTTTAATTCGCACGTCAGGATTTGGATGCTGTTCAATTTCCTCCGGTGTCATTTTAGCAAGCCGTGCTAACAATTCCCTGTCCTTAATGGGTGCCCAATCAGCTGGTGTGAACTTAAAAGAGTTATCCATTGTTTATTCCTCCTATAAAATTGATTTGATGATCTCACTCGCATGAGAGTGGGTAAAAATTTTTATTTGTTATTGATAGCACTCGTATGAGGGTGCTTTCTGAAAGCTAATAAGCTTTTCTATAAGATTATATCACAAGAGTGCCAAAATGATAAGTCTGTTTCGACTATAAGCAGGAATTTCTTTAGTTCTGTAGAACTTAATTATAGAAATTGCTAAGACTTTGTGAGTAAAAATAGAGTAAAAGCAAACTCCTTGGAGGAATATTTGATGGAATTTTATTATGGTAATGTTGTTTTGCTTACAGGTGCATCTTCAGGAATCGGTAAACTAACTGCTGAGTATCTGGCTGAATTGGGATGCAAAGTATATGGAACCTCCAGAAAAGGAGAAAATGGAACTATTGTGTTTCCTAATGACAGCTCCACTAACAGCAAGCAAGCCACTCTGAAAGGCTTTGTGAAGATGGTTCAATTAGATGTTTGCAATGACTTATCTGTAAAGGATGCTGTTGATTATGTGATACAGCAAGAAAGTCGTATCGATGTTCTCATTAATAATGCTGGTTTTGGTATTTCAGGAGCCATAGAGGAAACCTCTGAAAAAGAGGCTTTTTCTCAATTCGATACAAACTTTTTTGGGATGCATCGAATGTGTAGAAAGGTTCTTCCTATTATGCGAAAGCAAAGGAAAGGGCTTATTATCAACATCGGTTCTGTTGCAGGAACATTCTCCATACCATACCAGTCAATGTATTCCGCAAGTAAATCTGCTATGAAATCGTTTACGGAAGCACTTCGTATGGAAGTTCGAGAATTTGGCATCAGGGCAGTTGTTATAGAACCTGGGGATACGCAGACTGGTTTTACTGATAACCGATATTATAGCCAGGAGTCTGAGAGCACAAGCTATCCCAAAGGCAAAGCCTCTATTGAAAAGATGATAAAAGATGAGCGTAACGGAGATAGGCCGATAGGAGTAGCTAAAACCATCGGTAAACTGTTAAATGCGAAGAACCCACCGAGCCGTGTTACCATTGGCATGGTCTACAAAGTGTTTACACAGTTAAAAAGAGTTTTACCCAGCAGATTGGTTGAGTTTATTTTGGGTAAGATGTATGGGTAGTACGTGATACAGGTTACGGGTAGATTATGGTACGAGATGATAGGCATTTGTTTACAAAGGATGTAACTTCAGTAATTTCAATGGAGAAAAAGATTAAAACAAGCTTCCTCGTTTTACTCGGAATGACAGAACTATATGGAGCATTATAAGGAGAACTGAAATTGAAAATATTAGTTATAGACGGCCAAGGTGGTAAAGTTGGTAAAGCTATTGTAGAGCAATTAAAGGTAGCCCTGCCAAACCAAAATATTATAGCCATCGGAACAAACAGCATTGCTACTTCAACAATGTTAAAGGCAGGTGCGGACATGGGTGCAACAGGAGAAAATCCTGTAGTTCATAATTCTAAGGATGCAGATATAATTGTAGGGCCAATAGGCATTATTCTAGCTAATGCTCTTTTAGGAGAAGTAACCCCACAAATGGCTGCCGCTATTAGTGGTTCTCATGCACATAAATTCCTGATTCCCAGTAACAAATGCAACAGCCACGTGGTGAGTACTCAAAATCTAAGTCTAACTGACTATGTTCAACTGGCAGTAGAAAGAGTTACAGCTTTTTTAATACATCCGTCCGCTGAAGACCTAACAAGATTATAGGTATCAATATTAGTTGGATTACAATACCAATCCATGCAGTTACAAATGCACCTGCAATAAAAGCAGAGAAGGAGTAGCTATTACCTGAAATGCCTAATAATATGACATTGGCTATGCCCATTACTACACGGCCTGCTATCATAGCACCAATCAAAGAAATAAATACATTTAGCTTTAGATTCTTATATAAAAATCCTGCAACGAATCCATAAGTCGCCAGTTCAAATGCCATTGAAATAGCTACTGGGTAAAGTGGTGGTTTGCCTGTAAAGGCACTGGCGAGAAGCGGTACAACAAAGCCTACCAGAACACCATACTCTTTACCTAGTATAAAACCACATAGGAGTATAGGAATGTGCATAGGCAGAATTACCTGACCAATAGTAGGGATGGGGCTTAAAATCATAGGTAATAATATACCTAAGGCAACGAACATAGCTGCAAGCACCAAATGTAGAGTAGAAGTTTTTTTCATGAGAATCCTCCTTAATAATTTAAAAATAATAAAAAGCCACGAAAGACCTGTTTTTATTCTTAAAAACATATACCTTCGTGGCAAAATTTAATGCAGTATTTAATTTGTTAATACGATGTATTTCACAATGTAATTAATATACATTGCTACGACCTAATACAACTGTAGTATTACTTTCGCTGTACTTTAAAATAATTTCATATTTTGTACTAAGCGGTTCTAAAGAATTTCTAATTACCATTATTATCGGTAATTTTGTTGACTTCGTGTCAACGTTGGCTTCATTATATATTAATATACCGCTTTAAGTCAATGCAAATTACGTTTCTTGCAAATAAGCAGAATACACATTGTTGCTGTTCACTGGGAAGTAAAATAATAAATATATTCCAGTCGCTGTTGCCATCACGAATCAATCTAGAGCTCATCTCAGCTGAAAATACTACACCTTTCAAACTCACTTTGTTCAGACAGTGAAAGGTGCTTAACGCATTTTCTGCTGATATTCGCTAAGATTGATAATCGTTCCTGCAAAGGCTTCTTCCATATGATTTATTATTTTGCAGTGAACAGTAACCACACATTATACCCATCGGTTAACTTATTCCTCATACAAGGGCAATATACTACGCAATTCATCTACATCAACCTGCCGTGGTGTAATTTTATTTTTGATAGCAAGTGCAGCTGCAGTACCTGCTGCTTCTCCCTGGGATACAACACAGCCCATGATTCTTGTAGTGCCGTTTGCGTCATGAGTTGCAGATATATTCTTACCTGCTACAAGTAAGCCCTCTATGCCCTTGGGTAGGAAACAACGATAAGGTATGCTGTAGGAACCCCCGTCCTTTATAAATTGGAAGCTAGTTCTTCCACCCTTCGGATCATGGATGTCGATTGGATACGCACCACGGGCAACACCATCTGCAAAATCCTTAGCTCCAAGCACATCCTCCCGTGTTATGATGTAATCGCCAATAATATTACGTGTTTCTCGGAAACCAACTGGTGCTGTCGATAAAAGCTCAGCATTACGGAAAGCTGGTACATTCTGTTTTATCAACTTAAATACACGCATTACATTGCGACGTTCCGATATTTCTGCCTGGGTAATCTCTTCCGCATCCACTCCTGAAAAACCAACTGATCTGGTAGCATTTAAAGAAATCTCTCCATCTCTAAATGAGACAGCAGTAAATGTAATTTCTGGTTCACCTTCAACGGGAACAAGATGGCCAGCTAAATGAACCAATGTGGGCTCAGCGCCTTCAATTTTTGCTTCCTTGATAATTCTGGTATGCCAAGACCCCCATCCTTGCACCGTTTTTCCTTCTTTTAGATCCTTTTGAAGCTGTTCTAAGTCAACTCCACCTATGCGGAAAAGTATAGAACAGTTCTGCTTAAGTTCATTTTCGATGAAGTCGCCTCCAGCCAAATAAGCCAGATCAGCATCGCCTGTACAATCTATAAAAACATCAGCCTCATAAGTTTGAAGTCCTGATTTATTAGCAACCTGAACAGCTTTGATTTGGTTGTTCTCCATACTAACATCCGTTATATAAGAATAGAATAGGATGTCAGCACCGGCCTCCAAAATCATCTCCTGCGCTACATATTTATAATATTCTGGATCGTAGGGAGTCAGAGAGAAACCATACTCATTTGGGGTTTCAGGAGTATTCCAGTAGGCACCTGTTGCATAACCGAAGCAAGCCCCTTCTTCTTTTAGCCGTTCAATGATCTCACTCATTATTCCATGGTTCACAACCTTGCCATTAGCGCTTATAATTCCGAGAAATGGTATTCCATAGGCAGCAATTCCTCCCAAATACCCGAATCTCTCAATTACTAAAGTTTTTGCGCCACCTCTAGCTGCCGCAACTGCTGCTGCAACACCAGCAGTGCCGCCACCTGCAACTATAACATCATATTTTTTATTCATCAAAACACCTCACCAAGTATTGTTTACATACATGCCTATGTATGAGCTCTATAAGATCCTTCTCTCCGTTCAGGATAAGAATAATTACATCTATTTCCTTTGCGACTCCTATTCTACACGAAGCTTATTACAAGGTTAGAGTACTCCTATAGACGGAAATTTCATGGGATATAACTCTTTCAAGCTGCCCAATTTTCCACTTAATTTTCTCTGGATCTGTAGTATAGCCCATAGCTGGTTCCCAACCCAAACGAGAATCTGCTTCCACAAGTGGAATTGTATTCTTAGCATTAAGTATTTCGGATTCCGCTATTTTAACTAACTCGTCTAGTATTACATTGATTTGCTCCACGTCTTCTTCTATTCTTAATTTCATGTTAAGTTTCCACCAGTTTTTCACATGAACAGCAGTTTTCAAAGTATTTAACATGAACATACCCAGGTTTAGCATACGTCCGCCAATATGGTGTTTATTTTCAGGAGCGTTTTCTAAAGCCTTTTCTAGAGAATCTATACCCTTTTGCCATAAGTCCATCATCTTCTGTATACCCCTTAGTTCAACACCAATACGTAATGATACAGGGCTTTGCCTTGGGTCCTCAAAGGGTTCGTAGAAATTTTCGAATAGACGATTACTTGAGTTTGGAATTTCTAAATCCTTTGATAAAAATTGCTTACTAAAATTCGGATGGAAAATTAATGGATAAGATGGGCCAATTCTAAAAGGTCCGTACTGATCTTCATTGGTAGGAACATAATGACGAATAGCTTCACTCCAATATTCCCAAGCATCTAATACATCAGGGGCTGCCTTTTCACTAAAATCCCTGACAGCAATGGCTTTAGCAACTTCCTTACTATCCACTCGTGGTTCCCAAAATGCCCAATTGGTCATTTCAGCTACAAATGAAGGCCACCAACCGTAGTGATGAGATTCTACTAACCCTGACAGTCCGTAATCTTTATTAGCCTTAAGAAGGGCATCGTATCTTCTTACCCATTGGAAAGGAACAGGCTCATAGGGTACAACACCAAAATCCCAAGTTAAACCTGCAGAATTGCTTAAGGTGTATAGGTTCATGTTTTTCTCTTTGGCAACCTTCGCTTCAGAGCTAAAATATTTTCCTGGGCCTTCAAAAGAAATCGTATAGTCAACACAAACATTAGTAATGCCTTCTCTTTTAATCTGTTCGAACATCTCGAATGTTACCATTAAAGTAATATCATCAGGCAAAGCTCTAATGAGTTCAAGTCTTTCTTTTTCAGGTGCCCAGCCCCAGTTGTATATCCAAAATACTATATCGGCATCACTCTTGTGTTTTCTAATAACCTTTTTAATTAGGTTAACAAAATCGGGATAGTCATAGCAGGGCCACCAACCTGGGCTTGGCTTATCTGCGATAAGACCTTTTTCATCTTTCTCATAATATCTTTTGCCCGTTGTTCGCTCGTCCTTGCTGGGGAACTCTACAGATTCGCCTACCAGTACCATCCCTTTGGCCTTAGGATAATACTCAAATAAAGTACCATAAATGCCCTCATAGTATTGTTCTGCTTTAGGATCATCTGGATGTAACGGACTGGCTATATTGCTATATAGATAAACATCTATTCCATAAACTTCTGCTCTCTCGATGATATCATTAATGTCACGACGATCTAACTCCAGCTTATCTACGTTTGAAAACGTAATTACAATAGCATCCATTCCAAAATGCGCTATTGCGTTTAATTGGCTATTTGGATATTGTCCAGGGCCCCAGCCTGAATGAATCATTCTAGGCGAAAAAACCGGTTTCCTTATTGAGTCTTGCTCAGATACTATGGGGGCTTCCTTGAGGTTCATAATACTTTCTAAATAGTAACTGCCTTGAGCTGTACCGCGATCATCATTACCACAAATGATTATACGTTCTTTTTCGCATAGCAAGCGGTAACTGCTTTTCTCCGATAAATCCTCGCCCATGTCGCCAAGGTCTTCTTTCGTAGCTAGAAGAATGATATTCTTGTCTTC
>JAAZEK010000263.1 GCA_012512335.1 Clostridiales bacterium
GAGTATGGGTGCAGGCTATCATTATTGACTTCTTTTCCAAGCCTAATCTACTGCATAGCTGTTCTTTTATCCCATCAGTAAACTCCTGAGTCAGTCCAATTAGATCGCAATTTATTAATAATATTGCTTTTTCTCCTTGCTGGATAGATACAGCTCTAACGTATAGGGGATCCATAACCGATTCTGCTCTTCGACCTAAAAAGTAACCATAGCCGCAGAGCTCTACTCCGATTGGCGGGGTAATGTCTATTGATGCAAATCCAGCTTTCACTGTAATTCATCCTTTCATAATTAGCTAACACGAGCTTGTTTCAGTGTCATCCCGAGAGATAACGAGGGATCTTTCTTATTTACTAGATTAATTCAACTAGATTGGTTTGTACCTTTTCCATAGCTTCAATAATATCATCCATGTCCTTTTTAGTACCTAGCAGCATTCTACCAGTCAGCCAAAGTGCTTCTTCATTGCAGGCTTTCTCCGTATTCTCATGATGAATAGCAGAATAATCAATACCACTACCAGTGGATTTTCTAAAATTAGGGGAATTAAAAGCATCCATTTTATAAAGGGGCACATAGCCTTTGCTACAAGGAATCCCTTCTGCATTCATAGTAGAAATGAATCTTTCTCTTTTTATTCCACTTAAACCAGCACTATCGTATTTCATTATAAACAGGTGGTAGGAATTCTTGGTCACATTATCATCTGTATCCAAAAGTTTAATAAATTCAAGCTGTCTCAACTTTGAATTGAGGTAGGCTACGTTTTCCATACGCCGTTCAATTTGTTCATCCAACTTATCCAGCTGAGCGGTGAGGACAGCTGCCTGCCATTCCGTCATTCTAGCATTGGTACCCATAAGCATCACTCCGCTAAATTCACCAGCTAAATCGTATGCTCTTCCAGAATTATGGAAATGCCAAAATTCCTTAAAACGTTCAATGTCATCAGTTATAATCGCTCCACCTTCACCACTGGTCACATTCTTACTTTCCTGAAAGCTGAAGGAACCAGCATGACCTATAGAACCAACTTTTTTGCCTTTCCATTCAGAGCCATGGGCTTGAGCACAATCTTCAATTACATAGAGTCCATGTTTCTTCGCCATTGCCATGATACTGTCCATATTGCATGGTCTGCCCCCCACATGTACAGCAATAATCGCCTTAGTATTTGGCGTGATATTGGCTTCAATACTAGCTGGATCAATGTTGTAGCTACCACTTTCTATGTCAGCAAAGATAGGTGTGGCTCCAGCTATAGCAACTGCAGATGCTGTAGAGATGAAAGTATAAGAAGGGACAATAACCTCATCACCAAAACCAATATTCAGTCCTCGAAGAATCAATTCCAGGCTGATAGTTCCGTTGTTAACACCAATTCCATATTTTACGCCATTATACTCGGCAAATTTCTCTGCAAACGCTAAAGCTTCATTACCCAAGGTACCCCATTGCTCAGCTTTAAGAACCTTTTCCAGCTGTTCCAGCTCTGCCTTTCCACCTTGAGGCCATTGTGGAAATGGTGCAGTTCGAACTGGGACTCCTCCATTTATAGCTAGTTTCGCCATTTTTCTCTCTCCTTCCAATATAAGATCATCCTTCACAACGTTCAGTGTGACGACAGTAAATATTCGTTTATACGTTTTAGATCCTTCGCAACGTTCAGGATGACAGTAAATATTCGTTTATACATTTAAGTTCCTTCACTAAGTTCAGGATGACAACATTTGCTGATGCTTGCTACAGACCCGCTGATCCTTTACTATGCTCAAGATTACACATATTATCTGCTGATAAAATAAACCGCTGACTTTCAAATGGACAACAGTTCATCAGCATTCTCATAAACTTTTATCA
>JAAZEK010000264.1 GCA_012512335.1 Clostridiales bacterium
AAAGAATTGTCTTATAATAATATAAATGACACTAATGGTGCATTGGACCTTCTGAGAGAGTTTGACCAACCCACTATAGTTGCTGTTAAGCATGCTAACCCTTGTGGTGTAGGCACAGGAGCCAATATTTTAGAAGCTTATCAAAAAGCTTATGAGGCAGATCCTGTTTCCATATTCGGTGGCATTGTTGTTGCCAATCGCCAGATCGACGTTGAAACAGCTCAGGAAATCAATAAAATCTTTATAGAAATTGTGGTAGCACCAGATTACACTGCAGAAGCTTTGGAAGTACTTAAGAAAAAGAAGAACATAAGAATCTTAAAATTGAAGGATATTGAAGCTGATGTTCCAGCTAGTACATGGGACATGAAAAAAGTCTTAGGTGGTTTGTTGGTTCAAGAGATGGATACCAAGCTATTCAAGGATGATGAGCCATGGCAGTCAGTTACTGAGAGACAGCCAACTGAAAAAGAACTGGAGGACTTAAAATTTGCTTGGAAAATTGTTAAGCATACAAAATCCAATGGTATCGCTATAGCAAAGGATAATCAATCTCTGGGTATAGGACCAGGGCAGGTTAACCGTATATGGGCTGTAGAGCATGCGATTGAAAGAAGTGGTGAAAAGGTTAAAGGTTCTGTCTTGGCCTCTGATGCGTTCTTCCCCTTTGACGATTGCGTAGAAGCAGCCGCTAAAGCCGGCATTACAGCCATAATACAGCCTGGTGGCTCTGTTAAGGATCAAGAGTCCATAGATGCTTGCAATCGTCATGGAATTTCTATGGTTTTTACAGGAATGAGACATTTTAAGCACTGAAGGAAAGATCCTTCGCTAGTGCTCTGGATGACATAGTATTGTCATTGCGAATGCAATGAGGAATCTTCTGGAAGTACATAAAACTAGATTGGAGTTATTACATGAAGGTATTGGTAGTAGGTGGAGGGGGCAGAGAGCATGCCATTGTTTGGAAGCTTAGCCAAAGTCCTCGCATTTCAAAGCTATATTGTGCACCTGGAAATGGAGGAATTGCTTCCTTAGCTCAATGTGTTGACATTGAAGCAACAGATATTGAAGGAATACTTAATTTTGCGATTGAACAAGAGATAGATTTAACAGTAGTCGCTCCTGATGATCCACTGGCTATGGGCTTGGTAGACAAGCTGCAGGGGAAGGGTCTTCGTGCTTTTGGACCAACTCAGAAGGCAGCTATAATAGAATCTAGTAAGGTGTTTTCCAAGGAGCTTATGAAAAAGTATAGGATCCCAACTCCTGAATACCAATCTTTTCAGAAATATGATGATGCAATTGCTTTTCTAGATAAAATCAGCTTTCCAGTAGTTATAAAGGCAGATGGTCTTGCATTAGGTAAGGGTGTTATTATTGCTACCTCAAGGGAAGAGGCAGAAAAAGCACTTGCAGACATGCTGTTGGAAAATAAATTTGGTGAAGCTGGGAAAAGGGTACTCATTGAAGAGTTTATTACAGGACCCGAGGTTTCTATTCTTGCATTTACAGATGGTGAAAGCTACATTCCTATGGTGAGTTCTCAGGATCATAAGAGGGCTTATGATAAGGATGAAGGTCCTAATACAGGGGGCATGGGTGCTTTTTCTCCTAGTCCACACTATACGCCTGAAGTAGCAGAGTATGTAGAAAAAAATATAATTGAACCTAGCATACAAGCAATGGCAGAGGAAGGCAGAGCTTTTCAAGGTGTATTATATTTTGGACTTATGCTAACCTCATCAGGGCCAAAGGTATTGGAGTATAATGCCAGATTTGGCGATCCAGAGACTCAGGTTGTGTTACCCAGGCTAAAAACGGATTTGCTTGAAATTATGGAAGCAATAATCGATAAAAAGCTGGACGAGATAGATATACAATGGGATGAGAGAGCGGCTGTTTGTGTTGTGTTAGCTTCGGAAGGATATCCTGGAAGCTATGAAAAAGGAGTGCCGATAGAAATAAAAGAGGAAAACGATCAAACATTTTTATTCCATGCTGGGACTCGTAAAACCGAACAAGGTTACGTCACCAATGGCGGTCGTGTTTTGGGGATTACTGCTTTAGGAAATGATATGGAAGATGCTGTAGAAAGTGTATATCATAATATAGAAAGTGTATATTTCGAAGGTATGCACTATAGAAAGGATATTGGCAAAAAGGCAGTGGCAGTGGAAATGTTAAAGTTCACACCAAAATAATAAATCATATGGAAGAAGCCTTTGCAGGAACGATTATCAATCTTAGCGAATATCAGCAGAAAATGCGTTAAACAGCTTCCACTGTTTGAACGCAGTGAGTTTGGAAGCTGTAGAAAATTTTCAGCTGAGATGAGCTCTAGATTGATTCGTGATGGCAACAGCGACTGGAATATATTTATTATTTTATTCCAAGTGAACTGTAACGGTGGTGGAAATTGACGATGACAGGATATGAAATCTACTTGACTTTCTACCGCTACTGGTGTAAATTATTATTGTATTAATTGAATTAATTTGTCGAATCCACTCATATTAATCTGCAAATTCGGTGCAGAAGTTTCTACGTGGCAACCTAATTGCCTACACTATGGGTGTTCAATGCGTCTTATATAATCCTAAATTGGGTTGTATGGCTTCTAGCAATCGGTTGAACACTTTTACCGATTGTTTTTTTATTGTTATTTTGGTTGCTAAGGGCAAAGGGCGCCCTTTAAGTATAAAGCAATGGGGAATTATAATAATTTTGGGGAGGAATTTATTCATGCAAAACTTTTTTAAGCTCAAGGAGAATGGTACCAATGTACGTACCGAAATCCTAGCCGGATTCACTACCTTCTTTGCAATGGCATACATCATTATGGTCAACCCAAGTATGCTTGAGCAAGCTGGAATGC
>JAAZEK010000265.1 GCA_012512335.1 Clostridiales bacterium
AAAAATTGCCTTTCCTAAATAAAATACTAAGTGACTGGCACAGCAAAGGCATCAATACCATAAGGGAAGGCAAAGAAGATCGCCAGCGCCACCTGAAAGCCATAGAGCTGATGAAACAAGGTACAGGAACAGATGCAGGATTAAAGAAGCAGTTGGACTTTAACAAGTTCCCCCAACATGCTTATACTGATGAAGACTTAGAAAATCTTTTTGAAAATATTGAGAAACAGTAGGGGCAAAATATGAAAGACAAGCTGCTAAATGAAATCTTAAGAGAATATGATGCTTATCGTTTGGAGCAACGGGAAGATTTAAAGCTTCGGGAGGTAGAGGTTCACTCTGCTGTACCTGAACTGGCACAATTGCACCAATCCTTAGTGACTTCATTTGCCGAAAAAGCACGTGCCCTTATTGTTAACCCAGAACTGAAAAATACAGAAGAAGCTATTGACGAAAAGCGCTTATTGGAGCTTAAAGAAAAAGAAACCGCTCTTCTAATAAAAAACGGTTATCCTGAGAACTATCTTACTCCACGATATCGTTGCCCTGTCTGCCAAGATACTGGATATGTAGGAGACTTGGTAAAGGAAAAATGTAACTGCCTAGTACAGCGACTAGTGGATAGTTCTTATAGCTTTTCGGAGTTATCTGGTTTGGATAAGGAAAACTTTGATAGCTTTGATTCCAATGTATTCCCAAACATCCCCATAGCTGTTAAGGGTGGGGCTCAGATAACCCAGAGAGAATATATGGAGCAATTGAGAACACTACTGTGGGATTACCAGGAAGCTTATCCTGACAACCCCAGGAAAAACCTTCTTTTCACTGGTAAAACAGGCTTAGGTAAAACCTTTCTGCTTAATTGCCTAGCCAAGTCAATCCTAGATAAAGGACATACAGTTCTTAAGATTACTTCCTATAATCTATTTGAGCATCTTTTTAAGAGCGCCTTTAGGAATAGCTCTGAAGACTCCTTACTGGTAAAGGATGGAATATTCGAAGTGAATACCCTCATCATAGATGACCTAGGGACGGAAACCCGCCGTAACAACTTTACAGCAGAAGAACTGTTTAACATCCTAAATGAACGTTATTTACAGCGGAAGCACACCTTTCTCTCTACCAACCTGTCCCTAACTGATTTACGGGAATACTATTCGGACAGGGTAACCTCGCGCTTGTTTGATATTCAAAACACTATCATACTGCAATTTCAAGGTCAGGATATTAGACTAAGGCCGAAGCGTTAATAGTCCTCATGATGTCTTTCATAGCTTGCAAATTTAGTAAATTGGCCTAGCCACACTAGCTCTACTGTTCCTGTGGGGCCATTCCTCTGCTTGGCAATTATAGCCTCAGCAATATTCTGTTTTTCAGTATCAGGATTGTAATATTCATCACGGTATAAGAATACAACCAAGTCGGCATCCTGCTCAATGGCACCTGATTCTCTCAGGTCGCTAAGCATAGGCCTATGGTCTTGTCTGGCTTCAGGCCCTCGACTAAGCTGGGATAATGCTACAACAGGCACCTGTAATTCCCTAGCCAA
>JAAZEK010000266.1 GCA_012512335.1 Clostridiales bacterium
ATAACCAAAGCGGCTGCAAATGCAGCGATTTGTGAGTCGAATAGGTCAGCGCCCATACCGGCCACGTCACCAACATTGTCTCCAACATTATCGGCGATAACAGCAGGGTTTCGAGGGTCATCCTCAGGGATACCTAGTTCTACCTTACCAGTTAAGTCGGCAGCAATATCAGCAGACTTGGTAAAGATTCCGCCACCTGCTTTCGCAAATAGAGCTAAAGTGCTAGCGCCTAAACTGAAAGACATAAGTATATCAGCATCTCCAGTTATGATGTGTACCAATGCAGCACCAGCAAGAGCGGCACTAACAACGGCCATACCCATAACAGCACCTGCACGGAATGCCACTGTATAAGCAGGTACCAAGCCCTTTTTAGCTGCAGTAGCGCAACGAATATTGGCAAGAGTAGCGATGCTGATACCAACATATCCTGCTAATCCTGAAAAGATAGCTCCCAACACATAAGCGACTGTAGCAATGATATTCTGGGAAACCTTGCCTTGCCAAATGGGAGATGGAAAAATGATTAAAATAATTATAGCTACAACACCGAGAAAGGTTCTTAAAATTCGGTACTCACGCTTCAAGAAGGTAAAAGCTCCTTTTCGAATCAAGCTACCGATTTGATTGAGATTTCCTTCAGCTACTGGAAGCGCTTGAACCCATTTGTAGTAATAAGCGGCTACTCCAATACCGATAGCGGAAACTACTAAAGCGATTACGGCCCACAACATTTGACATCCTCCCTAATTGTTCATAATATTACTTAATGTATATAGTGCAGGCAACCTTTGTCTGCATAAAAAAACACCATAGCTACCGCAGCAGATCTTTTTTAGGTCTGAATATATAGTAAAAGCCGATTAGCAAATACTATCCACTCGCTTTAATAACCACACCCAGTCACCTCTTTTTATACTAGGAAAATACACTGCAGTTCAATGATGTTTCTTTAACAAATATAAATTCAATTTTTTAGTTCACCGTGAAAGACGTTTAAACAATGTAATTTATTTGCTTTCTTTCTCATCAGCGGGAAACATTCTTATCATAAGTTTTACTAATAAAAAGAAAAGGGCAAGTACCAGAAATACGCCTGATACACCAAAACCCATTACTTCAAGAGCACCTATAACGATCTCCATTTTACTTTCCTCCTATCCGAGAAGTGCCAATATAATAGCACCAGCTACAATGGATCCAATCTGTCCAGCAACATTGGCTCCGACGGCAGGCATCAAAATAAAGTTTGATGGATCTTCTTTTTGTGCCATCTTCTGTACAATACGTGCAGACATGGGGAATGCAGATATTCCGCAACCACCAATCATTGGATTAACTTTATTCTTTAGGAACAAGTTTACGAACTTAGCAAACAGTACGCCGAAAGCAGTATCAAATACAAATGCCATCAGCCCTATAGCTAAAATAAGAAAGGTGTTTAAGGTTAAAAACTGTTCTGCTACCATAGTAGAACCAATGGTGATACCTAATAACAGGGTAACCAGATTACCAAGCTCATTTTGTGCAGTTTGTGAAAGACGTTCTAATACTCCGCATTCTCGAATTAAGTTTCCAAACATTAGTGAGCCTATGAGAGGAACTGATATGGGAGCTAAGACACCTGCTACTACTGTAACTACGATGGGAAATAAGATTTTTACTGGTTTAGAAATCTCTACACCATAGTCTACGTCCATGCGGATTTGACGCTCTTTTTTTGTAGTAAGAGCTTTAATTACAGGAGGCTGAATCATTGGTACCAAGGCCATATAGGAGTATGCTGCAACGGTTATGGCACCCATGTATTTGGGAGCGAATAAGTTCCCAACGAAGATGGAGGTAGGACCATCAGCAGCACCTATGATACCAATAGCGGCTGCTTCCTGGAGTGAGAAGATTCCAGGCCAAATGAGGTTTGCACCAGCTGCCATCAACATTGCTGCGAATATTCCAAACTGAGCAGCTGCTCCAAAAAACAATGTTACTGGTTGCTTAAGTAATGGTGAAAAGTCGATCATTGCGCCAATAGAAACAAATATTAAAATAGGAAATAGTTCATTAACGATACCAGCATTGTAAAGAACAGTAAGGAAACCATGTTCTCCAATTGCTGCAGAAAATGGTATGTTGGTCATAATTGCACCAAAACCAATTGGTAGAAGCAGCATTGGCTCATACTCCTTCTTTATGGCTAGATAAATTAATATAAAGCCAATCAAAAGCATGACACCGTGTTGCCAGGTGAAGCCACTAAGGCCCATCAGCAATTTGTCTAATTTGTCCATTAGATAATCCCTTCCATCTTGTGTATTTTGTAAAGATGATAATGATAGGCTGTAAAAAGCCATATCTTACTATTATACATTATATTGCTAGCCATTTGCCTTGTCAAACGAAAAAAACGACTAAATATCACAATCGTTTTTTTCGTATTTTATATATAGAAATATACTTAATTTTACTTTTGATTAATCAATGCCTTAATTTTTTCTGTAGCTGTTAGCAGGGAACTAATAGATTCG
>JAAZEK010000267.1 GCA_012512335.1 Clostridiales bacterium
CCTTGAGCGACTATAAAGCACACTACAATACCGGTTACTGTCGGAACTAGGAATGATATCCAGGTCCATTTCCAGCTTTGAGTCTCCTTGCGAATTGTCCATAAAGTAGTGCCACAAGGCCAGTGATTCAATGAGAATAGCATCGTACAAACAGCTGTCAACCAAGTCCAACCATTGTTTACAAATAATTGCTTCATTTCAGATAAACTGCTCAGCTCCAACATAGAACCCGTTGACATATAACTCATAATTAATATGGGAATAACTATCTCGTTTGCAGGCAGACCTAATATAAAGGCTATCATTATATAACCATCCAAGCCAATTAGATGTGCGAAAGGATCTAGAAGCTGAGCACAGTGGGTCAATATGCTAGCATCTGCAACTGTGATGTTTGCCATAAACCATATCAGTAAACCAGCTGGAGCTGCAACTGCTATTGCTCTTCCCAATACGAATAAGGTTCTGTCAAAGATAGAACGCACAATAATTCTGCCAATTTGAGGCTTTCTGTAAGGCGGTAGTTCCAAGGTAAAGGATGAAGGTAGGCCCTTTAGGATGGTTTTTGATAATAATTTAGAAATAAATAAAGTCAAAATTACCCCAAGGACAATAGTAGCTAAAACAGAAAGAGTAGCAACAATTGAACTGAAAGCACCAGCTGCACCTGCTATAAAGATGCTAGCTAGGGCAATTAACATTGGAAATCGACCATTACAAGGAACAAAATTATTGGTAATTATAGCTATTAATCGTTCTCTGGGTGAATCAATTATCCTACAGGCAATTACTCCAGCAGCGTTGCATCCAAATCCCATACACATAGTAAGAGCCTGCTTCCCATGGGCACAAGCCTTCTTGAAAAAATGATCAAGGTTGAATGCAATACGAGGAAGATATCCTAAGTCCTCTAATAAGGTGAACAACGGGAAAAATATGGCCATTGGTGGAAGCATTACTGAAATAACCCAAGCTAAAGTGCGAAACATACCCAACACAAGCAAATCGTGAATCCACACTGGTGTACCTAGCCAGCTAAAAAAAATAGTTAGCTTATCTTCAATCCAAAATAGGCTTTTTGCTAAAATTGCAGACGGAACATTAGCCCCTTCAATTGTAAGCCAGAAAACAAAGCCTAATAGGGCAATCATAATGGGAATACCTAGTACCTTTGAGGTTAAGACTCGATCTATTTTTCCATCCAGTTGATTGGATTTATTTTCAATAGAGACTACTTTACTGCTTATATCCTCAGCGGTTTTTACAATACTGTAAGCAATTCTGTCACGCAAATCATCAAGATGTAGTTTATCTTCTTCTAACTCCGTGCGCATATTTTCTAGCTTACTTTGCAATATTTTATCATCAGAAATGCTTTTATTCAGATATTTATCCATGGAATTAAGCAGAGGCTTATCACCATCTATAAGTCTAAGTGCTATCCATTTGCTATTTAGTTGATTACCAACTAAGTCTTTTATATGAGGTTCCACCTCTTCAATGGCACTTGTTATAATCTCATCATAGCTTACTTGTCTTGGAGTCGGATTGATTTCTCCACTAGCTACTTTTTCAACCATATTCTTTAGCTCATTTAGTCCTTTTCCGCTTCTTGCTGTAGTTCCTACTACAGGTACTCCCAATATATCAGATAGCTTTTCAAGGTCTATTTTAATCTTTTTTCTCTTGGCTTCATCCATCAGATTAACACAGACAACCACCTTATTAGTTATTTCTATAGTTTGAAAAACAAGGTTCAGGTTCCTTTCCAAACAAGTTGCATCAGTTACAACTACTGTTACGTGAGGGTTACCAAAACATATAAAATCTCTAGCCACTTGCTCTTCCACTGAATTAGCTAATAGAGAATAGGTTCCTGGAAGATCCACTAGTATATATTTCTTATTTCTATGTGTATACTTACCCTGAGCATTACTCACTGTCTTTCCAGGCCAATTACCAGTATGCTGGTTAAGGCCTGTAAGGCTGTTAAACACTGTACTTTTGCCTGTATTTGGGTTGCCGGCAAGGGCTACTACTATATCATCAGGCGAATCAAGCTCAACTTCAAACATTTCCTTTAAAGCTGAGGTTCCTGTAGATTGAACTGTCAAACCCATTTGTATCCCCCTAGTTCAGTTGAGCTCTCTCAACCAGTATTTTTGATGCCTCATCTGAACGCAGGGCTATTACTGCACCTCGGATTTCATATGCAATAGGGTCTCCAGCAGGACTCTTCATTAAAGGCTTAATTATTGTGTCTTGAATTAAACCAAGATCTAGCATTCGTCTACGGGCAATTCCTTCCGTAATGAGCTCCTTAACCCTGCCAATGCTGCCAAGGGGTAATTTTTCCAATGAAATTATATCTCTACTCATAAAAATACTTCCTTCCTAATTTTTATAGAAGTCACATCATAGATTAGTTATGGGAAACTTTATTTGCTGTACCTAATGTTAGGATATGATTTTCTATATATCCTTGTTACATCTAAAAGAAAAAAGGAGGCAATATGCAATGAAGATGAATAGGGAATTTCATACAGTCAGAGGATACCAAATGCTGAACAGCGAAAGTAAAATTCTAACATCTAGCATGGAAGATTACCTGGAAATGATTTATAGAATATGTTTGAAAAGCGGGTATGTTCGGGTAAATCAGCTATCAGAAAAGTTGAATGTTCGTCCTTCATCGACTACAAAAGTAGTTCAGAAGTTATCTGAGCTTGGTTTGGTAGATTATCAAAGATATGGCATTATCCAGCTCACAGAAGATGGGAAATCTATAGGAGAATTTCTTCTGGAAAGACATGAAATCATAGAAACATTTTTAAGAAATATTGGCGTTAAGGAGACCCTCCTTAAGGATACGGAGCTTATAGAGCATGATGTTAGTCTCAGTGCATTAGAAGCTATTGATTCTCTGAATAAGTTTCTATCCGATAATCCGCAGGTAAAAAAGCAGTATGAAGTTTATAGGTTAAGCAAAAACTAAATTTTGTAATTCCGAGTTTATCGAGGAATCTGCATAGATTATGAAAAAAGGCCAAGAGTTATTTATAGGGTTTGTAAGAAATCATCTACAGACATAAATACTTGTTCAGCCATCGGACTTTGAAGAATTTGATGACCACCTTCATTTAAACATTTTATATTTTTATTTGTCGAAGACACATGCTTGTAAATATAATCTACACTTTTTATCCTAGTTGTGTCATCATCTTTAGCCTGGATAATTAGTAAAGGGCACTTAACTTTCTCTAGTTTGTACTTCGTATGGTTCAATAGTAGTAGAAACTGCTTCATTGATGATATCGGTGAATTCTGTTTAGCTTGTAAATATCTATTGATATTAGTGATATTTCTATTTTTTACGTCATCCAGAAGGTTGTGAAGCACTTGGGCTATATTCCAATAAAATATAGGTGTATTGATTGTTACTATGGCTTTTATATTATATTTGCTGGCAAGGTTAAATGCTATAAGTCCACCCATAGAGAAGCCAATTAACAAGACCTCATCTCCACTTTCTTTCATGCGGAGAAATTCACATTCTGCAGATTCAATCCAGTCGGCATAAATTGCTTCTCTCATGTCCTTTCTAGTCGTTGAATGACCTTTTAATGTAGGGCAAACAACATCGTAATCCAAATCAATTAGATGCTTAGCTATAGGCTCTATCTCGTGTATCCCACCACCGAACCCATGAATAATCAAGCATTTTGGTTTATTGCTATCTTTAACAGTGTTCGATAAAAATTTTTCTAGAAATAAATAATCCAGCATAAGAAACCTCCAGTAGAGAATGTAGCAAATTCACAAGACATATTATAGGTGCTTACCGGAGTTATAGCAAGAGAATTTGGAGAAGCATAGGAGAAGCATAGGGACGGTTCTCGTGCTTCCAAATTAACTTCTGTTTCTCTCAAAGCCTAAATAGCGTGACCCTTGAAATGTCAGTTTCCCTATGTCTTCTTCTGCAAGCATTCCATACTCTGTATCACGGATTTTGAATTCGATTCGATCACCACTAGGTACTTCAAATGTAGCATAATATGTAGTCGATGATGACGTATGGTGATACATATTGTTTGCGCTGGAGTTGTGACGATAAGTACTTGTGTTTGTTCGTTTTGTTACCACAGTTGCTTGAACTGTAAGAACAGGCGATTCGTTATTTCTTTGCCACTGTTTTGCACCCTGTACCGAGCGCACAATTATAGTTCCAAACACAAAAACAAATCCTATAATTACGATTACTGGTACGATACTGAACATAATGTCGCCAAACCCACCAAGTGGTGAAAATCCCATAATATTAACCCTCCAAAAACAACAATACTACATTTTTATTTGTACAGATTTATTATATCAAACTTGAGTTATTATTCCATATAAAAATCACCCCTACAATTACATACATAGCCGTCCGTATTCTTCTAGGTTCCTTAACGAAATTTATTTAACACCCTTAAAGAATGATAGATATCATGAGAAGGGTCACCTACCTGAATGCTATCTTTAGCAATTCTTATTAACTTATCTTTCATTAAACTATCCATCAGAGCCTCCTAATAAAGACGTATAAATGACCAAGATAGTAACAGAGTCAATCGATTTAAATAATTTCCAATTGTCATCATATGGTTTGTAATTATCGAACGGATTCGAAATAAAGTTTGCATTATAATATCAAATTTGGATATGTACAGGCTAATGAACAATGTTCACACGAGTGGATTCGAAGGAACAGGAACCTTTACTTTTCTATAAACTTATCCCCTGAATAAATCGCTATGAGTACCTGTTCTGGTCAAATACAATATCAGTGTTTCATCAGCTATCTCATATATTAAAAGCCAGTCAGGAGTAATATGACACTCCCGACAGCCACTATATTTTCCTGTTAACGGATGGTCACGATAAGTTTCATCAAGAACCTCTCCCGCAGCAAGTTTCTTAATCACAGATGTTAATAAGTCTATTCTATATCCGCGCTTTTCTATACGTTTCAAATCCTTGGCAAACCGTGTAGTTGGTTTTACGTTGTACATCAGCTGAGCAACTCCCTCATCATCTTGTCAACATCAGTATATTCCTTGCCCAAAGAAGGATTTTTCTTCATACGCTGGACTTCTTCCAAGGCCTCCAATGTTTCGTCATTGGGAACATCTAACCGCAATTCAAAAGGAATACCATTTGAACGAACAGTCTGACGCAGGAACACCGTAAGTGCAGTAGACATATTTAATCCCAACTCGTTAAAAATTGCTTCAGCTTGCTTTTTCAAATCCTTATCAATCCGAATATTCAAATTTGTAGTCGCCACGATTCATCAACTCCTTTCTCTAATAATATATCCAATTATCAAAGATATGTCAACACAATAATAGCAGATGTCATTATGAAGTCATTACACAAGTCCCTATTCACAGAAAATGTCATAATGACTTTAGGTACTTCCGGTAAAAACATTTATGTTATAAGACCCAATTACCTAGATAGCGCTTACAATAATCGAATCAAAAGCCCTTGGAATAAGCCTATGACTCCCCCCAAAACGCCTCCCAGGTACTCTATATATTTCAATTCCCTGCTAGCAATCTCCAAGGTCAGTCGTTCCACTTCCTCTAATTCTAACTCCTTAATTCTCTCTTCAACTAAATTGCTTATATCTATCTTTTGCACCGATTGCTCAATCATCTCACCCATAGATTGATCTACAAAGTTTTCAATTTCCTGTGTTAATACATCACGAGCTTTAGAAAGAATAGCCTGTTTTATGGCTGATGGTACCAGTGAAGGTATTTTATCATCGATAATGCTTAGAATCTTTACCCTTATGCTAAGAACCAATTCTGTCCTATTCTCCCCTTCTATCAACCTACTAATAAGCTCATTTACGTTTATTAACTCTTCTTCAACTGTTTTACCTATTGTGGCAGCAATTTCTCCCCTACTTTTGGGAATTAAACCTTGTATTTCAATTTTAGTTAGGGGAATCCTCCAAGGCTGTAGTGGTCGGAACAGCATTTTAATAGCGAGATAATTTGTAAACCATCCAATCAATGCCCCAACCAATGTCATAATAACAATATCTAGCAAGTAATTTCACCCCGTCTGTTCTCTAGTTTCATAACCATTGTAAACCATTACAGAGATTAAGAAAAGGCTCAGAATTTGTCAAAAAAACAAGCACCGGAATAGCTAACATATTTCCGATGCCCTTTTCACACCTACTTGCATGTAATTTGTTTGCATGTGATGCTTATTCTACATCTGAGGCATAATGCCTTCTCTAGATAGAATTACCTTACCATTAAACACCTTATTAATAGTGTTCAGTAGTTCTTTGTTTTGAATCTGCTCAAACTGGTGAATTGTAATTTTTTCTGGTGCAATGGTAATAAGTGAGCTAATCAGCAAGTCGTCATGGCTTATCTCTTTTTCGCTGATTTCCTTGGCCAGGTCCTCTAGCATATCGTTATTGATGATATGAAGGTCCGAATCTAACAAGGTGAACTTCTTATCCTCTCCCATAAGGACGTGGACCTCTTCCGCTTTTGGTTCTTGTATTTCTACAAAATAGCGTAAGAGCTTAATAAACTCACTGTATTCTTTCTCAATTAGCAAGTCATCAACTGCACGGTCTACGGCTTCCTCCAGCTCAAGGTTGAAGTCCTTTAAGCGGAAACGAATAAAACCCTCCAGCACAAGCTCATCATTATTTTCCAGGTGCTCCATAATTCTCTTCCACACTCGGCTTTTCCATTGACTGCGTATAACCTCGCTACGAACCATAGGATTACCACCCCACATAATAGCCATGGCATCCCTAAGAATTTTATTTCGCTCTTCCTGACCAAAGTAAAAGTATTCATCTTGAATGATCTTTTCCACCATATGGGATTGCAGATCTCCTAAAATAATCTCTGATATGGTATCAGCGATATATTGATGCAGTTTCTCTCGAGTTTCCTCTACAGAGCGACTCTCATATTCCTGGTTGCTAATATAATTAAGGAACAGCAAGTTCCCTGCTTTCTTTTCTTCAATTTCCAATCCATTCGGTTTTCTGGTGTGAACTTTACGGACCAGTGCTTCCTTGATGTCAGTATCGCGTTCTTCAACCCCGATGGAAAAAACCTGCATGCCAACACTCCCTTTCCATCCTCCTCATTCTTCTTTCTTTAGCTAATTACTTTCCATTTACACAGAGGGCAAAGTCTCAAATTCCTGCTACATTATATGCTTGAAGTTTTGGATAGTTTCCCTCGATGCTAGTATTCCCCGATAAGATTTCATAGCAATGATGTATTAATTGGATTTTTTCTTTGAACATAGTTTGCGGAACTTTGCTCTAATTTCTCATAGTAAATTTTACAAACAAAGAAAAACCACTACTGTAGTTCAGAATTTATCTTAATTCTAACAAGAAAATCGCAGGACTTAAAATCCTGCGACTCTCAAAAAATAACTGAAATACAATACTATTCTTTTTTATCTTCATCCAATATTTGTTCTTTTTGTAAAATCGAAGCTTTTCTTTTTTCGGTTGGTGTAGTTTTCCTTACCATCCTGACTAGTCGTAATATGCCCAGTAAGATTAGTAAAACAATTCCTAAAAGTAGTAGGAATGGAATCGCTCCAATTAAGAAGAGTAACATGCCTTCTGCTATTTCTCCAGCACTTTCAATTGATTTTTGAAAAATGCTTACTATCTTTTCCCAAAGAGTAACTGGATCTTCTTCTATTTCCTTAATCTCTTCAACCTCACGAACGTCCAGCTCTAAGGTGGAATAAGCTACTAAATTATCATATTTTCGCAATGTACCAGTCAAGTTTTCAATTTCGTAGCGTATACTAGATAGTTCCCGCTCAAGTTCGATAATATCTGTTAACTCCTCTGCCTTAGACAGTATCGTAAGTAAGCGTTCCTCCTGTATCGTCAAAGATTTCAGCCTAGCTTCAGTATCAAAATATTGAGAAGAAACATCCTCTCCCCAGCTTTCATTACGAGTAACATTGCCTAACTCCCCAGCATCGGTTATAAATTGCTCAAATTTTTGGCTAGGAATCCGTACCTTGTAGTGAGCTTGGCGCATAGGTTTATTCTTCAAATCTGCCCTAGACCAACCTTGAATGTTGGAGGATGAAATAAAGCCCCCTACTTGCTGAACCTTACGAATGATTTCAGAAGTAGTCTCCTCAAAGTCAAGGGTCTCCATTGCAAGATATCCAGATTTGATAATCTTTGAACCCATTTGGGAAACTAATTCATTTGTCTTATCACCAAGCTGTTCACTGGCTTCTGTACTCCAACCACTGTTTGTGTTACCGCCTTCTTGCAAATCAGCTTCACCTGATGGCTTTTCAGCTGGAGCTACACCTTCGCCTGTAACACCTCCATAGTGATCTTGTGCTGAATCATTTTTCGAGCTACTAGAGCAGCCAACAATTAGTGCTACAATAAGCAACAAAGAAACTAAAAACACAACTCGCTTTTTCAAAGTAATCCCTCCAATTCACTTACCAAGTATTTTATAGGTATAATAGTCTCATATCATAGTCAAAATATATTCCACTAATTTCTATATATTCAGACGCAACTTGTAGTTTTTAGTTCCAACTTTTTTCAAATGCCTTATGAGGACTACTAGGGAAGGATGAACTAATTTTATCTTCTTGAATGCTTACTGGATCTTCGCCTTCTACTATCATGAAATAGAATAGCTATCAGAGAAAGTGCAATAAGAGAAAGAACTATTATACCAACTTTAATTATCTGACCATATCTTTGTGATATGCCCTGCTTAGGTTCCTCTTCAATTTTGTCAGAGATTGCTTCAACAACATCAGGTTCCTCTGTCGCCTGCGGTTCAATAGTCAGTGTCCTTTCTGTAAACCTTTGTAGTGTTCCCTCCGAGGAATCGTAAGTGTAAAAGCCCCTATTACCCTGACTATCCATTGCATATACTAGATAAAAACCAATGGCTTCGCCAGATTCCAGTGCCCAAGCTTTAACAGTCTTACCGTCAATTATATAGGTAGTCTCCTTGTAACCTTGAGGTATTTCTACTGTTTCAGCAGGTTGCAGTATTATGTAAGACAGATTTGTTTCCACATTTGCATATGGAAAAACTAATCCTGTAGTACTATCGTAGTAATACAGATCCCCATTTTCGCCTTCTTCATCGCTTAAGTAAACAAGGATAAGCTTATTTTCAATATCCATCATAGCCTCAACCTTTTCGCCATCATAGCTTATGGAGCCGAGACCAAATCCTTCAGGCAATTCTACAGAGGATATATCCTTCCACATATAAAGGTCCTCACCGTGTATATCAAGCTTTATAGCGTCATCCAAAGGGGTATAGACTACTTCTGGAGTAGAGCTAGGTGAAGGAGTTGGTTCCATAGACGACGTAGGCAACGGAGTGGGTGATGGCTTAGGTGTGGAAGTTGCCTTTGGGGTAGAAGACGGCTTGGGAGTAGAAGACGCCTTTGGGGTAGATGATGCCTTAGGAGTAGTTGTGGGTTTTGTGGTTGGTTTTTCGGTAGGCTTTGTAGTGGGTTTTGTAGTGGGTGCCTCTGTAGGTTTTGGGGTTGGGGTGGGAGTGGGCTCTGGCTTGGGTGTTGCCTTGGGGTTAACTGTTACTGATGCACTGCCACTAGGAGTACCTAGCTCTTGTGGTTCATCTTCATCAGTAATCATTGATACAACACTTACTTGTATCGTTGTATTACCAGCTTTCAACGCCTTAAATGAAAGTGACTTACTAATAGATGATGTTCCAGCTGTGGAAAATATAATTTTGCCACTTCCACCACCACCTGTGGAGTCGCTTCCACCTGTGAACTCTAGAACAGAGGGCTCATATGTAAACTTTGCATCAACAGCCCCAATATTATCTCCACGAAAGGTAATATTTACAGTAACAGTTTGATCAACCTGTACTGAAGATGGATTTGCGTTTACTGATACACTAGCTGCTGCATAGGCTGATACTTGCATAAATTGTATAACTAGAAATATACTAATACTTATTGTAATAAAAAATTTCTTTATATACCTTATCATCTTTTAGTTCTCCTCGTCAATTTTGATAGTGTTGTCATACTCAGTAATTAGTCGCTGTAGTGACCCTTCGATTGAGTCATACAGGTAAAAACCTTTACTCCCTCTTGGATTCATAGCATATACTATATAGAAGTCTTCACCATATATATCAGATACCCAAGCTTTAACTATCTTATCTCCAAGCAAAAGATCTGTTTCCATGCTATTACTGAGCCTTTCCTGTGTGTCTAATATAATATAATTAGCTTTAACATTAAGCTCTGCATATGGGTAAATCAAGCCATGTTCATCATAAATATAAAAAGAAGTAAACCCTCGTTTCCTTATATAGAACAGTGTTAGGTCTTTATCACCGTCCCGTGCTACTTGAATCTCTTCGTCTTGATACGTCATATTTTCTACTACAAAACCTAGTGGTAGCGTTACATCGCTAAGGTCGCTAGAAATATATATCAAGTCACCATCAAGAGTTGACTCTAACCAAATATCTCTTGGCTGTTCAGTGCTAGGTGGAGTTTCTTTAGGTTCTTCTATATCTCCACCAGGTTCTGTGTTTGGTTTTGACACTTTTACCATAATATCACCTACAGGTTCTCCTATAACTGAGCCTGAATTTTGACCTATCAATTGAGTTTCATAAAGCTCAATTCTCGCTTCTCCTGCTTTTAATGCCTTAAATCTAATTTCATATGTTATAGTTTTAGTTCCTGCTGGTATATTGTCTGCAATTCCACCAGTACCTGCACTTAAACCAATAGCATTGCCACCAAACTGATATTCTATTATGTCCGCATCATATTCAATTGAGGCTTCTACAATGCTAATATCCTCACTTTTGCTGGTAAATGTAATAGAAACAGTAAAGTTATTACCCGGGTACATTTCTAGCACATCAGTAGTTATTGTGAGATCTGCTCGAGAGTCTGCTAGTACAAGATACTGAATTGGGCCAACAGTTAATAAAATAAGTAATGCAATTATTATAATTTTCTTGAGTTTGTTCATAATACACCTTTTCATTGCGTTATTGTTTGAGTTCCTAGAAGATGCCGCTGTACCCTGAGTAGATCAAGAAGTGTAATTACACCGTCTTTTGATACATCCGCTGCAGACAAATATGCACCTTCTAACGATGTTGTCCCCAGCAAATATCTTTGTACTCTAAGAAGATCAAATAGTGAAATATCCCCATCTCCATTCACATCCCCATAAATAACCAAAGGATATTCTTTAAACACAGCATCTGTGGAATTCTTAAGCTGCAAAATGTCACCTGTTGCTACAATCCCCGAAGTCTTAGGTTTACCAGCAGAAGTAAGGCTAACCGTGCCGTTGTTTACGGTCAGATTTGAAAGGAAAGTCTCTACAGACAGATTAGTAGACAAGCCAGTTATTATATCTGAACCGATACTATGTACCATGCTGGTGATTCCAGGATTATTGATAGGATCTGGTAGTTCAGGAATATAGCTACCTGTCTGATTAATCTCTGTTCCCTCATAGTAAAAACTCAAGATTTCCCTGTATGTCTTATTATGATTAGCTGCCATAGTTTGTGCACCTCGCTGACTCATTCCTATTCCATGGCCCCATCTAGTATTTACTATATAATAACCATCGGCACCCTCTGCTTGTCTTATATAACGCATGCGCAAGGTAGAATCGAGATAGCTATGTGCCATACTGTATGTAACAAAGCTTGTACCTGACTTTACCATAAGGTCTAGTACAACATTCATATTCACCTGTTCAGATAAATTTGTTGAGTCCTTAACCATATATGCAACTGTTGCACTAACATTAGCAGTAACATAACTTCTGCTTTCTGTACCCGGATATCTTGCTCGACCATTATCCAGTTTATCGACAGATATAATCTTAACATCAGTCGCTGCATCTATTGCAACACCCTGTGATTGTAGAGCTAGATATGCCCTATTTTGTATATCTGACAAAACATTGTTTGCATACAAGAACTTCCCATTAGGAACCTTTTCACTGTATGTTCCACTTATGTAGGCTTCTATTCCCCCATCAAATATAACTTTATTCCAACCATTTTCAGTAGCCAGCCATGTATACGCAGAGTTTACATATGCCTTTCCAACAACAGTATAGCTTGTACCTGGTCCACTTCTTACATTGCAAGACTCATTAAGATTCACTATTTTAGCGATATATTCCCCGGGTAAGTTATGAGCAAGAGCAGCATAAGTAGTTCCCTCTACCAGCTTAGGAACGAAAATTTCCTGATGCTTGCTCCCAGGATTTTCAACATCATAAGGATCATCTTTTATTTTATAGTATGGATACACGCCTGCTTTATAATTATAGTCATCTTTCCATTCTGACTCATTTTTCCCAAACCCCCATATATTACCTGGAACATCTGTCTGTCCTCCATTAGAAGCAGCATAATATGATTCTACAATTTTACCTTTATGGCTAAGCACTTCTCCTACTGTAGAATTAACAGCTTCTATTACTCTCGCTGTATTGGATGGACTATAACCCTTATATACCTGATCTGAAGCTGTATCACCTATGTCATATTCTCCTGATGATGTCTTAGCCCTAACTGCATACCCTCTGGCAGTTACTGCTTGCGCTTTTAATGCTTCTAATGGATAACTATTGCTCATTTCATATGCTACTACTCCATAGAGATATTCTTCCAAAGATATATAATTGAC
>JAAZEK010000268.1 GCA_012512335.1 Clostridiales bacterium
AAGGATTATTACATACAACTCAGAGAGTTTTTAAAAACCGAATACAAAACAAAAATAATTTACCCTGACATGTATAAAATATATGAAGCTCTAAAATTAACTTCCTATCAAGACACTAAAGTATTGGTACTAGGGCAGGATCCATACCATGGTACTGATCAAGCTCATGGATTGGCCTTTTCAGTACAAGAAGGTATTGCCACTCCGCCATCGTTGCTAAATATATACAAAGAATTAGAATCTGACTTAGGTTGCTATATACCGAATAATGGATGCTTAATCCCCTGGGCAAACCAAGGAGTATTGCTACTAAATACAAGTCTGACTGTTGTTGCGGGCCAGGCTAACTCCCATAGAAATAAAGGCTGGGAAACCTTAACTGATAAAATCATCCAACTGCTCAATGAAAAGCCAACATCTGTAGTGTTTTTATTGTGGGGAAACAATGCCAAAAATAAGATTGGACTTATCACCAACACAAGACATCTTGTTTTGACTTCTGTGCATCCCAGCCCCTTATCAGCTCATAAAGGGTTCTTTGGTTGCCATCATTTTTCCCGGGCTAATGATTTTATGATCGGAACGGGTCAGCAAGTAATTGATTGGCAGATTCCAGATATCTGAACAATATGTTTTAACCCAAGCATAATTGGTTTATATATCCCTAATATTATTAGCAGCAGGTTACAGTATAAAGGTTTAACGCTAAAGGGGACGATTCTGCATTGCACGCTGCCTTGGCTTGAAAACTGTAGCGGGAGGAAAAATGAATTTTGAAGACAAAAAAATCTATCACAAGATTAATTTTAGTAACATTCGTCGTGATTATACTGGTGTCAAGACTGTTCATTGATACCATTCTATTTTCAAATTGGTTTTCCTATACTGATCATTTAAATGTTAAATTCGGTAGCTTAGGTGTAGATGAATCTGTAATTGTGGAACTAAATGCAGAGCTAACTTCAACTGTCAATCAGAATATCAAGTTTACAATATTTTATTCTGCAATTACTATGGTGATAGCAATTATAATTTATTCTGTTACTACTAGATACTTGCTAAGACCGGTTGACAACCTCATAGAATCCACAGAGCGATTTGCAAAAGGTGATCTAACACATAGGGCTGAAATTTTTAGAGATGATGAAATAGGTGTGATCACCAAGTCTTTCAATGAAATGATGGATACAATTTCTGATTTATTTACAGACATGGAAGACAAAATAAGTGCTAGGACTTTGAAGCTGGAAAAAACAAATCAAGACCTAACCAATAATAGAAATAATCTACAGCTTATACTAGATTCAACTGCTGAGGCAATTTTTGGAATAGATGCAGATAGTAATTGTACATTTTATAATGCTAGTGGTATTAAAATGTTGGGGTATGACCATGATGAATTAATCGGAGAAAACATACATGATTTGTTTCATCACACCAGGCGGGATGGAACGCCTATTCCCATGACTGAATGTGAAATGTTAAGAACCATAAATACTGGAATCAGTTATTACACTAATGACGAGATTTTTTGGAAAAAGGATGGCAGCTATATTGAAGTGGAATATAATGCTTATCCTCAATTTAAGGAGGGTAAAGTAGTCGGTGCAGTAATTACCTTTATGGATATCACAGAGAACAAGAAGGCTCAAG
>JAAZEK010000269.1 GCA_012512335.1 Clostridiales bacterium
AAATAAATTGGATTTGTTTCAATATCAGCCTATAACCAAGCCTATAGATATTGCCTATAGGGAGCATTTTCATCCTATCGAAATGCTTAGCCATCATCACAATGACTACGAGATTATTTTTGTAGTTGAAGGGCAAATTGAGTTTACTATTGGCAATAAAACATATGTGGCTGAAAATAATAGCTTGCTTTTTATCGATAATGTGGAGGCTCATGAGTACAAGGTGTTAAAATATCCATACAAACGCTATGTAATCATGATGAAACCTCACTTTATCCACAGCACCGTCAACAATCCCCTTCTAGCTTCTGTCCTTCATCACCGGCCAGAAGATTTTAGCCACCTTATAAATCTTGGTGTTAGCTCGGCAGAGTTAATAATTTCTGCAATTACCCTAATGTTAAAGGAGTATAAAGAGGAAAAACCTCTTTGGGAAACCTCTATAGAATTTATACTTTACCAGATGCTTGTTTCTCTATATCGGATTTCCGAGGATTATTTTCCTCTTTACAAGTATACAAACTCCGATGACCACAGATATAAGACAATTATTGAAATCCAAAAACATATTGAATCCAATTTCGCACAAGACTTGAATTTGGATGAACTGTCCGAACAGTTCCATATAGACAAGTATTATCTGTGCCATTTGTTCAAGGAAATCACTGGTTATACCTTTAAATCCTATTTGCTCTTGCAAAGGATATCAAAAGCAAAGGAACTTCTGTACCACACAAATGATAGTGTAACCGATGTTGGCTTTAATGTTGGATTCAACAATGCTAGCCACTTTATCCGTACTTTCAAAAGGTATGTGGGTATTACGCCCTATCAATATAAAAAGGAGCACAGAAGTTCCGATAAATCTTAGAGCACGCTTTCCAATGCTTTAACATGTCTACCAATATGCTTGTATAGAGCATCATAATAAGCGTCTTCATGAACATTCAGTAGATCATAAATCCTATCTCTGAACAGGTATTCACCATTATCTTTCTTAGCTTGAAGAATAAGCCCATAAGTAATGTGAAGCACCTGTCTGGAATCATCTTTGTCCATAAGACCAGGCAATTCCTCATCCTTTAGCTGATCGAGCTGTTGGATATTATTGATATCTGCGCCAATATGATAGTATTTCTTCGCATCATCAAGAACGCTTAACGCAAATGAATGAATCTCTCTGTATAGCGTAGGATCCTTAGTTGCAATTACTCTTATAGCCTCCAGCCAATTTGTTCCTGCGGTTTTTACGTGATATCTACCCTTAGTTTTCTCTCCAACGATGGGGAATACAGAAAACTTGTCACTACCTGAGTGTACACTGATTTTATAGCCAAAATAATCTGCAATGGCTGTATGTACTATAAATTCTTCATCGAATTTCTCTACATTACCGATATAGTCAATCCCTTTTTGGAATTCTCCACAAAATCTTGGTGCTACAGTAGCTGAGTTAACTTCCTTATCCTTAAGCTCTTGAGCAACAAAGAAATGTGCTTGTGGGGATGTGGGTGTTAAGGTTTCATCGATAGAGATTTCAAAGTCAACTTCTCGGCTGTAATCCTTTATGATTTGGTGATAAATTTCAGAGGCAAAGTCAATAGCTTTACTATAGGTAAGAACTATACGTTTAAAATCATCACTATCGAAGGAAACTGTAATATCATTTCCCAGATTAAATTCTTTGCCTAGATACTTGCTTTCCACGCTTTCTTGTTTGAAGTTATCATAGGCCTTATCTACCTCTTCGTCAGACATTTGGTCTACCTTGTTATCTATGTGCTCTGAACAGTCTAGGGTAATCATTGTATAGCCACACTCTAGAGCACCTTTTACCTCTTCAGCTGTCTTTAAGTGATCACCATCTGCGCCAAAGCCACCCTTGTAGCCTTCTTGAAACACTGCCCAAGAAGCATCATCAAGGACTTCTTTGTAGTTTCTACCAGTTAGATTAAGTTCTCTTATGGACTGTTGAGCTAGTATGGGCTTCATATCATATTCTTTTATCAAACGTATATGTCCAGGAGAAGCAAGACCTAGCCTATCTCCAAGACCGATGGACTTGGGGAATTTTAAAACTGAGATAGGGGCTGTAAAAGGAAAGACTTCTCTTAAAGCTACACAATTCTCATGAGTAAGGCCACAAACCTTGACCGATTCACCTTCGATTTCCTCTACCTCTCCAGAAAAAGATTCGAATAACGGGCTCTTACCCTGTATTACTAGCTTCTTCATCAGACCTTCCTTTACTAAGTATACAAATGAACCATTTACTTCCTGAAGGGAGTTGGGATAAACTCCATAGGATCCAATTTCGTTTCCGACATTTAGTCCACTTTCTTTTATTTTAACGCAAGCTTCTTTCCATTTAATCATCTGTATTTCCTCCATTTTCTATATATTAAACATTATACACCAGTTTTCCGCCTACCATAGTCATCTGAATATCGATATTGTCGTTGAAGATGATGATGTCGGCATCCTTACCAGGTACAATACTTCCTTTACGCTTGTCTAGTCCCATAATAGTAGCAGGAGTCATAGTCATCATTTTAATGGACTCGTGCAAGGGCACGTCTGCAAGGTTAATCATATTTCTTATCAAACGATCCGCTGTAGCTACGCTACCTGCGAAAGCACTTAAATCAGGCAATTTAGCTACTCCATCCTCTACAATAACATGCTGCCCCTTATCTAAGCTACCTAGTATAGACTCACCTTCTGGCATTCCAGCTGCCCTCATTGAATCGGTAACTAAAGCGATTCTGTCTGGTCCTTTTATCTTATAAATAAGCTTTAATAGGCTGGCAGGTAGATGGGATCCGTCTGCAATAATTTCCACTGTTAATTCATCCATTAGGAAAGCACTTTCTATAACCCCAGCATGTCGATAAGCGTTCTTACGATGTACTCCTGACATTCCAGAATACAAATGGGTGACATGAGTATAGCCGTTTTCAAATGCGCGTTGAACCTCATCGTAATCTGCATTACTATGTGCAATCGAAGGCAAAATGCCTCTATCAGTTAGATATCGGCCGAATTCCAATGCACCTGGTAGTTCTGGAGCAGAACTCCACCTTATAATATCATCTGTCATGTTGCAAATTTCTTCATATTCATTTGGATCAGGGTTTCTAATATATTTCGGATCCTGAGCCCCTCTTTGCTCCATGGAGAAGTATGGTCCTTCCATGTGCAACCCTAGCATTTCAGCACCCTTAGGATTATTAGCTTTTGCATCTTTGAAAGCTTGAAGCGTTTGCTTTAGCTCTTCATTGGTACTGGTTGTAGCAGTAGGAACGATTGATGTGGTTCCATATTTCGCATGTAATTCTGCCGATTTAATGAAGGCATCGTAGGTTCCATCTAAAAAGTCATGTCCGCCTCCACCGTGAGTATGTATTTCCATGAAGCCAGGGCTTATGTAATTGCCCTTTGCATCTATCTCCTTATAGCCTTCAACGGGGATATCGCTTTCTTCAACCGCTGTAATTTTGCCGTCCTCCACTAATAGACTTCCGTTTTGTATGATTCTATATGGAGTTACAATTTTTCCATTGAAGATTTTAATTCTATCGTTTTTAATTTGTTCCATTTAACTCGCCTCCTGTATAAATACTTATGCTTATGATAATAGTTAGTAGATGATTTATGCGCTAACATTTTCAATTCCAATTATACCATAGCGTAGCTTCCAGTCGCAACCAAAGTGGTCAACTCTAACAGATTATATTAGCGAAGTGTTACAGTTCACATAAAATAATAAATCATATGGAAGGAGCCTTTGCAGGAACGATTATCAATCTTAGCGAATATCAGAATGATTCGTGATGTCAACAGCGACAGAAATATATTTATTATTTTACTTCCCAGTGAACTGAAACAGCGTAGCCAAATAAAAAGGCTTCGAAATTTATTTCCGAAGACCTTTTAACTTACCTATAAAAAAGGCAATTTTAAGCTAATATCTCAGGTTCAATATGACTATAACCATTTAGTTCTACTTCAGCGGTTTCCATTACCTGATCTTCATGGGGTTTATCATTACGATCCCGTTTTGCTTGAACGATACTGTCCACTATCTCCATGCCCTGGATTACCTTTCCAAAGGAAGCATACTGTCCATCAAGATGAGGCGAATCTGCAACCATAATGAAGAATTGGCTTCCTGCACTGTCAGGGTGACCTGATCTAGCCATTGAAAGCACACCACGAGTATGCTTAAGATCATTGGCAAATCCATTTCCACTAAATTCTCCTTTGATACTGTATCCTGGACCACCTATGCCAATTCCCTGAGGATCTCCTCCTTGAACCATAAAGCTTGGTATGACTCGATGAAAGATCAAATTATTATAAAAGCCTTTCTTCACTAAAGATATGAAATTATTAACAGTATTAGGGGCCTTATCTGGGTATAACTCAATTTTAACTTCGCCTTTATTTTGAATTTTGACAGTTACTACTGGGTAAGTTTTGTTTTCCATTTTTGTTTCCTCCATTTATCTAAGTTTTTCTCATTATAGCACAAAGGATTATATTTTAGCATAACTTATGCCACTTTCTGTACAAGATTATTATCTGGTTATTATCTTTGTTCATTTTTAATGTCGCTGCGGATGTTAGTTCTAAGGAAATTATATACGAACTTGCCTAGAGGTTACTGTTCACTTCCAAAATAATAAATCATATGGAAGGAGCCTTTGCAGGAACGATTATCAATATTAGCGAATATCAGCAGAAAATGCGTTAAGCACCTTTCACTGTCTGAACATAGTGAGTTTGGAAGGTGTAGTATTTTCAGCTGAGATAAGCTCTAGATTGATTCGTGATGGCAACAGCGACTGGAATATATTTATTATTTTACTTCTAAGTGAACAGTAACGCCTAGAGTATCAACAGAAACAACTCTTTAAGGTATCTGCTTTGAAACCCATCAAATTGTGGTATACTAATTCTAAGAAACCAACAATATCCATTGGCAGGCTATACAGGGGAAAAATGATATTTAGCCCTGGCGATTTATAACGGACAATAGGAGAAACTACCATGAGAATAACTGAATTGGGGCTCAATCTGACCACTATCATTTTCTATGCAAATATAGTGCTGGCTTTTGTGATTATCTTCTTAAGCCGAAAAAACCCAAGTGCCACCTGGGCTTGGGTACTGGTGTTGATGTTTATACCAGTTTTAGGTTTCGTGCTTTATTTATTTCTTGGACAAGATACCAGGCGCATTAATATCTTTGCTCACAAAGAAAGACAGGATAAAGAAAAAAGAAAGGCTCTCTTCCGGAACCTACTATTAGAGGAATGCTCTGATTTAAATCACCCTGCCCTTGAAACAAGCAAGGATCTAATGCGACTACACCTACATAATTCTAACTCCGTCTTCACTCAGGATAATCAGGTCCATGTATTGAAAAACGGAGATGAGAAATTCCCTGCCTTGATCAAGGCATTAAAGTCTGCTCAACATCATATTCACATGGAATATTACATAATTCGAGATGACAAAATAGGTAAAGAAATTCGCAATATACTCGCTGCTAAGGCACGAGAGGGAGTAGAGGTAAGACTGCTTTACGATGGTATGGGTTGCCTGGCACTACCTAAAAGCTATTCTAAGCCAATCTTAGATGCTGGTGGAGAAGTCGCTGTTTTCTTCCCTCCTTTTGTCCCCCATATCAATATTCGTGTAAATTACAGAAATCATAGAAAGATTACGGTAATCGACGGAAAAACCGCCTTTATTGGTGGTCTAAATCTCGGAGATGAATATTTAGGTAAATCACCTAAGTACGGTTACTGGCGTGATACTCATTTCCAGATAGAAGGTAGCGCTGTTGATTATCTTCAGCTTTGCTTTCTTACCGATTGGGAATTTGCAGCTAAAACTACCATATCCTATAGCAAGAAGTATTTTCCCACTAAAAAGCAATCAGGTAGTAAGGGAATACAAATTATCACCAGTGGTCCAGACTCTAGGTGGGATTCTATTCATCAAGGCTATTTCAAAATGATAAGTAACGCAAAGAAGAGTATTTACATACAAACTGCATATTTCGTACCAGACGACAGTCTCATTGCTGCACTGAAAACTGCTGCCTTAAGTGGTGTTGAGGTACGTATTATTATACCAGGTAAGCGGGACCATCCCTTCGTACATTGGGCATCCACCTCCTATCTTTCTGAACTGCTAGATTCTGGTGTGCAAGCCTACATCTATGATTATGATAGATTTATGCATGTAAAGGCGGTAATCGTAGATGGTAGTATTGCTTCTGTAGGCAGTGCCAACTTCGACATACGCAGCTTCATATACAATTTTGAGATTAATGCTGTTATATATGATGAAGAAGTTTCTTCCTGCATTGAACACCAATTCCGCGAGGATTTACAGTATTGTATTAAAATGACCCGAGAGCTTTATGAGAAGCGTTCTATACTGATACGCTTTAAAGAGTCCGTGTCTAGATTGATATCTCCGTTGCTGTAAGCGGGATACAAGATGCTAGATACGAGAAACGAATGGAAGTTGATACTTGTTACTGGTAAAACGGATTCTCAGAGATTTTTACGTGATGCAGAATTGGAGATGTGGAGTAAATATAGGGGCTGACTACTTAATAGAAGCGGGTGTCTTGACGTAGGATAAAGTAACAGCAGAGGATGCCCTAACTGGAAAGGAGCACGCTCTGCTGTTTATTGTTTTCATTTTTCTATCTTAGTCAAGTCACTTATGTGTATGTGTTACCCTGCAAAATTTGTTAAGACCTATGCCCAGAATATTTCGCCTGTATCTTCAAAGACTAGTACCTCTTTCAAGAATGAAATAGCCTTCTGAAGTCCTTCATTGCCAGACATCAGACTATCTTCGTGCTCTATGCTAA
>JAAZEK010000270.1 GCA_012512335.1 Clostridiales bacterium
TAAATCCTTCTACAATTTCCTTTAGGTTTTCTGGCGTAAGATCTGTGTCCAATACCACGTTATTTTCTTTCTTAACTCGGTTCATAATGGCATCGAATTTAGATTTTTCAATTTCCATAACTACATCAGAAAACATTTGTATAAATCTGCGATAGCTATCATAGGCAAATCTTTCATTGCCGGTTAACTTTGCTAAACCTTGTACAGCTACATCATTAAGACCTAGATTCAAAATAGTATCCATCATCCCTGGCATGGATGCTCGAGATCCAGAACGAACAGAAACTAAAAATGGATTTTCCATATCGCCGAACTTTTTACCTGCGATGTTTTCTAGCTCCACCATAGAGCTTTTGATTTGTGCAATAATTTCATCTGATATTAACTTACCATCCTCATAATACCGGGTACAAGCCTCTGTAGTTACGGTAAAGCCTTGTGGTACTGGAAGACCTAAATTGGTCATTTCCGCTAAATTAGCGCCCTTTCCACCCATAAGATCTCTCATGTCGGCATTACCCTCACTAAAAAGGTAAACATACTTTTTGGACATAGACTCTCCTCCTTAATCATTCTTAATATTGTATATGTAAATAAAAATTATAAGCTCTAAACTAGATTGCTTATTATGCAACTTAAAGCTTATTATCATGGGGTTAACTCAATCAATATCATATAGAATTTTGCTCTTTTGGTCAAGGTATTAAATCCAGAAATGACCTAGTTAAAATTTTTAAATCTAGCTTCTGACGAATATATATCGGCAATACCTTATTTAGCTCCTGCCTAACCTTTTCAGACATGGATATTTCCTGCGCCTGGTTATGATCTGATTCAAGAACCTCTTGTATAATTTCTGCTGTTTCACTATGTATTGAAATACTCTCATCAAGCACTCCACTCTTTCCACCACCTAGCTTGGCTAAAGCAGGTGAAATAGTCACATTGGGCTTATAACCAGTTAGCTCCATCAGCTTTAATTCATAAATCAGTGTGGTTTCTAGTGGATTCCGATTACCATAGGATAGATAGGACAAACCTTGTAGCAACAATGCAAACAGCGGAGCATTGTCTTCCCCTATAGTTGCCACTTCTTCTGTTAGGTTAGCAATATAGGTTGCGCAGTATAGCCTGTCCATATCATTCCTAATGTCATAAAAGCTGTTCTTTACTTCTGCTTGATTTAAAATATAAATTTCGCGATATGGCTGCATTATTAGTTCGCCATAACAAAAAAGCTGGGAAAAGGCAAGAAATCTGCTTTTTGGTTTTCTACAGCCTTTTGACAGCACCAAAATCTTACCCAGTTCTGGAGAAAGCACCGTTAAAAGGCGATCTGCCTCGTTTCTATTTTTCGCTCGTAAAACAACCCCATGGGTGCGCACTAAGTTCATAAACCTAAGAATTCGAGAACCCCCGACTTTTGTCATGAGTGAAGAACTCTTTTTACGCCACCTTCCTCTATCGTTTTATTTAACTTAAATGTCATCCTGAGCGTCAGCGAAGGATCTTATCTGAACAGATTCCTCGATAAACTCGGAATGACACGATTTAGTCTTTCATTTGTCATCCTGAGCGTCAGTGAAGGATCTTGCCTAATCAGATTCCTCAATTAACTCGGAATGACACGATTTAGGTGCTCCATCGCTTAAGCCTTCGATTTGATCTGAATCCTCTATAGCTTTATAAAGCATATAACTGTTTATTTCGCCAGTCTCGTTAAACATATTCCACAATAACTGCAACATAAAAAATGCCTCCCTAATGTGGATTTTTTTATTTCTCTTATTAGACTTCCCGGGTAAAATGGCCCTATCCCATGTAAAATCATCCGATTTTGTCTATGTCTGCTTTTTTAAAATATCTTACTGTTAACACCAAAATAGTGAATAAATCAAATGGAAGGAGCCTTTGCAGGAATGATTATCAACTAGAACTCCCGTGAGTTATAGCCTAAATCTCTCATAGTATTAATATCATTTCGCCAATCATTTTTAACTTTCACAAATATCTCCAAATAAACTTGAATGCCTAGGAAACGCTCCATATCTACTCTTGCCTGACTACCAATCTCCTTTAGCATCTTGCCACCTTTGCCAATGACAATACCCTTGTGAGAAGCCTTTTCACAGATTATAGAGGCCATTACCTCCGTCAGCTCCTTATCCTCACGATCCTCTATTTTCTCAATTTCCACACCTATACCATGGGGAACCTCTTCTTTTAACAAATTCAAGGTTTTTTCTCTAATAATTTCCGATAGAATTACTCTTTCTGGTTGATCGGTGATCATATCGTCTGGATAGTATTTTGGACCTTCTGGCAAATAGTTTACAAGCTTTTTCTCTAGCTCTTGGACATTGGTGCCGATGGTAGCTGATACCTCAATAGTATCATCGAATTTTCCCAGTTTCATTAATCCTTCAATTTGCTCCTGTGCACGCTCTCTGTTTGCAATATCCATTTTGTTTGCTACAAGCATCACTGGCACAGAAATTTCTTTTAGCCGCTCTGCAATCATTCGATCGCCCTGCCCTATACCATCAGCTACATCTACAACAAGCAAAACAAGCTCCATATCGGAAAGTGAGTTTTCCGCTGCCCTAACCATGTATTCTCCTAGCTTGTTCTTCGGTTTATGTATTCCTGGGGTATCCACAAATACAATTTGATAACCCTCTCTAGTTAGTACACATTGTATACGATTTCGAGTTGTTTGAGGTTTATCAGATGTAATCGCTATTTTCTCACCAATTAATGTATTCATCAATGTCGACTTTCCTACATTGGACCGTCCAATAATGGCTACAAAGCCAGATTTAAACTTACTCATAGTAACACTTCCCTTGTTTTTTTAAGAGTCAAAATCAGTAAATGCATTGGGAAGTAAGGTGTCTGTTGAATATACCTTATAATCTCCCGATTGATTACTAACAACAACCAGCGGAACCATAAATTCTGCCAGTACCTGCCTACATATGCCACATGGATATATAAGCCTATCCATATCCGAGACAACTGCTATGGCAAGAAAATTTCTTTTTCCCTCTGAAACTGCTTTAAAAATTGCAGTTCGCTCTGCACAATTTGTAGCTCCATAGCTAACATTTTCAATATTAACTCCGGTAAAAATAGTACCATCATCGCATAAAAGAGCCGCCCCAACATGAAGATTGGAATAGGGTACATAAGCATGCTTTTTAGCTTGCAAAGCTTTGTCTATTAGGTTTGCATAATCTACCAATTCGAATCCTCCTAGCGCCCTTCGTACTATTCACGTCTTGGAAATAATAAATTTATAATTTATTATTCTATCTGGCTAAATTCAATTCCTCAAGAATATCCTCTTGAATAGCATTCATTGTCTGCTCTTCACTTTCACCTATTTCATGGTCATAGCCCAGTAAGTGAAGCAAGCCATGGATCATCAGAAATCCTAACTCCCTTTTCAGCCCATGACCATACTCCTTAGCTTGCTCCTCCGCTTTTTCCACTGAGATAACTATATCACCTAAAATTATCTGTTGGTCTTCAGCTGTGATGCTAGCTTCGAGTTCTTCTACCCAGGCTTCCCTATCAGAAGGATCTAAATCCAGCATTGGAAACGACAAAACATCTGTAGAACTATCTATACCTCTATAATCCCTGTTCAAATGCTGAATTTCCTCATTTTCAACTAGCAAAAGACTTATCTCAAGCTGTAATTGCAGACTCAAAAACTCCAGTGTTTTATTAAGAACTTCCTCAAAAAAGCCTTGAAAATCATCAGCTTTACTCTGCCGATTGTCTATTAATAAGGCCATCTGTTATTTTCTCCCTTTCTGCATTCAAATCTACTGTAGGATATTTTACCCGCTCATGGAAAATGCCACTTATGACATTGGTAAAGGTAATAGCTATGGTACTCATATCACCAATGCTGATATCACAATCATCAAATTGTCCATCATCTAGCTTCTCCCGAATTAGCTTTCGTATCAAAGCTTCTATCTTAGCAGGTGTGTGGTCGGTCATGGCTCGCACTGCAGCTTCTGATATATCAGCCATCATGACAATAGCAGTTTCCTTGCTACGAGGACGAGGCCCATTATAACGAAAATCCTTAAGCTCAATTTCCGGGTTATCCTTCTTAGCTTTATGATAAAAGTATACCACTGGCGAAGTACCATGATGCTCTAAAATAAAATTTTGAATCTTAGCTGGTACCTTGTGTTTCTTTGCCAATTCCAAACCATCTGTAGCATGAGAGGTAATAACTCGCATGCTTAATTCTGGATCTAATTTATCGTGGGGATTTTCTGATGACAGCTGGTTTTCTTTGAAGAAATATGGCCTCTCCAGCTTGCCGATATCATGATAGTAAGCTCCTACCCGAGCTAATAGCCCATTTGCACCAATAGCTTCTGCAGCACTTTCCGCCAAGTTGGCAACGATAATGCTGTGATGGTAGGTTCCTGGGGTTTCCATCAAAAGTCGCTTCAAAATAGGCTGATTTGGGTTTCCCAGCTCTACTAATTTAATGGGTGTTACTACGTGAAAGAGATTTTCCCATACAGGGAGTGTGCCAATAGTCAAAATAGCAGCCAATATTCCGCCTAAAGAGCCCCATAAAGAACTATAAATTGAATTTA
>JAAZEK010000271.1 GCA_012512335.1 Clostridiales bacterium
AATTATGCGGAGCATTATGCAATATACGAGCAAATAGAAAAACAAAATCCAGAGGAAGCAAAAAAGGCCATCATTGCCCATGCTGCTTCATCTGAGGAGGTTCTAATGGATTAATCAGTCTCCAAAGGCTACAGTGAACTCGTTTTGCCTCTAGCAAAACATCGGGGATTCAGATGGAGTCTCTACTCCACCTGAACTAAAAAGAGTGAATGCACCACTTATAGAAGTGAGCGTCATGCGTAGGATAATCCCAGGATTATCGATTATAAACACTTAATAGAAAAAGGGTGAAGACATGAATACACTAGAACAAAAAGTTTTATCTTATATTGACAAGCATACCGATGAACTTGACCAACTACTTACTGAGTTAATTAAGATTAAATCTGTCAATTTTGACACTGATGGTGATGAGGAAAAGTGCGAAGACCTCATTATGGACCAGTATAACAGTTTAGGATTGGAAGCTGAGAAGTATTATCCAACCGACATTCCGGGTATTTTGGAGAACCCTGACTTCCTAGCTGGAAGGAATGCAGAAAACCGTCCCAATTTCAGTGGTACATATCGTGCACCAAATGCAAAGAAAAAGGTAATGCTTGCTGCCCATACGGATGTCATGCCAATTGGTGATGAGTCACAATGGACAGTTGATCCCTTTGGTGGTGAGATAAAGGATGGAAGAATCTACGGTCGCGGTGCTAATGACAATAAGTTTGGTATTGCTAGCTCTATTATGGCATTTAAAGCTATTCAGGAAAGTGGAATTGTCTTAGAAAGTGATGTTGTTCTTGAATCCTATAGTGATGAGGAATACGGTGGTGGTAACGGTGCTTTAGCTGCAAGCTTGAAGCATAAGTGTGATGCCATAATCAATATGGATGGAGGTAACTTCGAGATTTGGAGTTGTTCCATGGGTGGTCAGATACTAGAAATCTCTGTTAAAGCTAATGAAACACAAGATTCATCTAAATTAGTAGTGGATGCTTTATTAGTGATTCGAGAAGAGCTTCAGACATTTATTAGAAACCGTCATGAAGAATTGAAATCAGATCGATACTTTGCTGGTACAGACATGGAACGTTCCGCATTTAGATTTTACGAATTCATGGCAGGTTACGGCGGCATGGGAGTAAACCTTGACCGTGGCATGATGAGCTTTGTTTTCTATACCAACAAAAGCCAGGAGCATATTCAAAAAGAATTGGATGATGCTTTGAAGGTGATTAAAACTCGTCTGGATGAAATGAGAGTTTCAACTAAAGGCTTTGTTCCACGCACCAGATTCTTTCATTGTTTATCCTTACCAGACGAGGATGGAACTCTACAAAATATAAAAAAAGCAGCTGAAGAGATTGTAAACAGACCAATCCAAATCACAGGGGCTTGTCTTTCAGATCTATCATTATTTCTAAAACACGGCTCTCCAATTAGCTTGAACTTTGGAATTATCAGAGACTTCCAATTATATGGAGGAGCTCATCAATACGATGAGTTTGTAGATCAAAAACAGTTACACGAGCATTGTAAGGCAATTGCATTATTTTTAATTAGATGGTGTGGAGCCCATGAGGCTACTAATATATAAAAGAGAGGTAGATAAAATGAATAAGGAATTTTCTTTCAAACCAGCACCCTGGTTACCTTCCAGAGATGTAGAAATGCTGGAAAGAGTGCGCAACATTAAACGTGAGGACATGGAATATACAAATGAAAATGGTTATAGCGTAAAAGTTGTACTAAATCCATCTCTTATCTTAGCCCAGGATATATTCCATAGGTTCTATCTTAGTGACAAGATGGACAAAAGACTAACTGCTA
>JAAZEK010000272.1 GCA_012512335.1 Clostridiales bacterium
GCTTGAAAGAACTCTGCTCTTTCCATAATCCCATCATCATTCCAATACATGTGAACTAATCCATGTAGCGCAAGCTCCATATAATCTTGCCCAGAATTTATTATGTCTCTAACCTTATCAATAGAAGAGTCAAGTCTGGATGCATTATCCCAACTAGATCCATGTTTGTTGGAATTTCTCACCTTAGCTAATAAGTTAGTTCTATCCCATTCGCCTACAACAAACCCACATTTGATACGCATATTAAGTCTACGCCCAAGTTCAATTAGAGCTAGATAATCCTCTGCACAATGTCTTCTCCCAATTCCTGACCGTGAAGGCCCATTTTTGTACATGTGATCATCCCCGCACCACCAACCTACATCATCTACTACTATCAAAAAACTGTGAGGTATACATGCAAAATCCATATTAGTCATCGAATTTTCCCCCTATTATCATTTATATCATTAGAGTTCATGTATTTCATTAGAGTTCATAATATAATTACTTCCCCTTAGATTAGCGCAGACACAGCATCCATCAATTTCTTATTCTTTTCCTCAGCCTCCTGTTGAGTATCCCCTATTACAGAGAAATATAGCTTCACCTTCGGCTCTGTGCCAGAAGGACGAATGCAGAACCAGGAGTCATCTTCTAGTTTATACTTTAGTACATTGGACACTGGTAGGTCTATTTTCTCTGTTGTTCCGTCATTTAGGTTATCCCTTTGGCTTGTTTGATAGTCCTCTATTTGTGAAACCTTCACTCCTCCAACCTCTTGTGGTTTACTGCTTCTCAGACTGTCCATAAGAACCTTTACCTTTTCCATTCCTTCTTTACCTGGCATCTGGATGGATTTTAGAGACTCAACAAAATAACCGTATTCTTCCCATATGGCAAGTAATCCTTCATATAGGGTCATGTCTTTTGAGTAATAATAGGCAGCCATTTCACTAATCAGCATGGATGTGATAACAGCATCCTTGTCTCGCACAAAATCTCCTGCTAGATAACCATAGCTTTCTTCAAAGCCCAATAGGAAGGTGTGAGAGCCAGTTTCCTGGAATTCCTGAATTTTCTCAGCGATAAACTTAAATCCTGTTAATGTATCCATGGTAGTTATATCAAATGAATTGGCGATTTTTCTCCCCAGTTCGCTGGTTACGATGGTCTTAATAACACAGCCATTTTCAGGCAAGTTGCCTTGGGATTTTAATGCACTCAGCATATAATGAACCAGCAGAGCTCCAGTTTCATTTCCAGATAGGGTAATGAATTCTCCTGCTTGATTTTTCACCACAACTCCAACTCTATCGCAGTCTGGGTCAGTACCTATAATAAGGTCCGCTCCATTTTCCTGTGCCTGCTTAATTGCCAAGGTAAAAGCTGCCTTGTCTTCAGGATTTGGATAATCCACTGTTGAAAAATCTGGATCAGGTAATTCTTGCTCAGATACCACTTGAACCTGCTCAAAACCTAGCTCCTTTAGTACTCTGCGAACTGGCTTGTTCCCCGAACCATGAATTGGTGTATAGATAAGCTTCAGTTCTTTGCCTACCTTTTTTACCAAGCTTTTATTGATACACAAAGCTTTGACTTTTTCTATGTACTTAGATAGAACTTCCTCACCGATATAATGAAGGAGATTCTGATTTAAAGCATCCTTCTCAGTCATGGTTTTTATACCGCCAAAGCCTCCAACTTCTGAGATTTCAGCAATTACAGCATCAGCCTTATCAGGTGAAAGCTGTCCGCCGTCATTCCAATACACCTTATAGCCGTTATATTCAGGTGGGTTATGACTGGCTGTTACAACTATGCCTGCTGTTGTACCTAGCTCTCTGATTGTATAGGATAGAATAGGTGTAGGCTGTAGCTCGGTGTAAAGATAAACCTTAATGCCATTAGCACAAAGTACCAGAGCTGCGTCCAAGGCAAAGTCTGTAGACATTCTCCTTGAATCATAGGCGATTGCTACTCCATTTTGTTTAGCCTTTTCCCCTGCTTTACAAATATAGTTAGCCAAACCTTGTGTAGACATCGCCACAGTGTATTTGTTCATTCGGTTAGAGCCTGCACCAATTACCCCTCTGAGTCCACCTGTGCCAAATTCTAAATCCTTGTAAAAACGGTCTTCTATTTCCTTATCATTACCCTTCAAATCCATAAGTTCTTTTTTCGTATCCTCATCGATATAAGAGCTGGTGAGCCATTCTTCATATTTTTGTTTGTAGTTCATATCTCTTACCTTCC
>JAAZEK010000273.1 GCA_012512335.1 Clostridiales bacterium
GGCAGACTGGAAAAACGGAACACATAGTGGAGTATCGTTCTGTAATCGATGGAATTTTAGAATGGTTCCATAAGCATGTTGGGAAAAGTGGACTAGTCGAAGACTTGGAATTCTGGCCTTTTGTAGACTGGGTAAATGGATGGGATAAAGGGGTTCCGCCAGCAGTAGAAAAGGGACCAGCTACCATTCACAGTCTGATGTACGTAGCAGGGCTTCAAGCAGCTGCTAGACTAAATGATTTGACCGAAAGAAAGTTCATGGCTGCTGAATACGAAAAGCGGGCTAAAGCAATTTTGCAAGAGGTCGAGATTTCCTGTTGGGATGACGCCAACGGTCTTTTCCGTGAAGGGCCAAAATTTGAAAGATTCAGTCAACACGATCAGGTTTGGGCAGTGCTTACAGGGCTAGTAAAAGGAAAACGCGGTAAAAGCGTTATGAAAAAATCTCTGGCTTTGGATGATATTGATATTTGCTCATACTCTATGAAGTTTTATCTCATGCGAGCGTTGGAAATGACTGGTATGTACGATAGAAGTGAAGTAATATGGGATGATTGGAAAGAAATGCTAAGCCAGCATCTAACTACCTGTCCTGAAGATAATGTGAACATGCGTAGCGATTGTCACGGCTGGAGCGCATTGGCTTTGTATGAATTTACACGCTGTATTCTAGGGGTGAAGCCTTTGGAACCAGGCTGGACTAAGATTGGAATCGAACCTCAGGTGCTTTCTCTCCCGGATTTTTCGGGTAGTGTTATTACTCCTAAAGGAACGGTGCAGGTTAGCTGGAAGCGAGGTTCAGGACATTTTACTATATCAGGTCAGGTGCCAGATAATGTACCTGTTGAGCTCAGTTTGCCTGATGGAACCAAGCAATTGTATCTCCATGGTGGAGCATTTGAGTTTTGATGTGACATATATTCAGGCAGACGACTCTGTTTCGCAGTGAATTAAATTAGCAGAAAAGAAAAAGGAGATTGTTTATGCACAATCTCCTTTTTAAAATCTCTTCACATTATACACATTTTCCGTAACAGGATTTCATCGCCTAGCTTAAAATTTTAGATCTAGCCTTACGCTCTACTCTTGTTACAGTTCACACCAAAATAATAAATCATATGGAAGAAGGCTTTGCAGGAACGATTATCAATCCTACTCTTCATCGTCATCGTCGTAATCATCATCGTCATTATATAAATCATTAATAGTTTCTATTAGCTCATCCATTTTATCTTCATCAACTGGCACATACTTTTCTTCATCGCCATCAATAACTACCTTCATAAGATAAATGTCTTTTTCTATGCTGCCACAATGACAATCGTCACAATCGTGGTCATGCTCGTGGTCACAATCATGATCATGCTCGTCGTCATGAGTCTCATCGTAGTCCTCGTCCTCATAATCCTCGTCTTCGTCCTCATCATCGTCAATTGTCGCCAGCATGACATATTCTTCATCATCATGCTCAAAGTAATCTAAAATCTCTAATTGAATCTCCTGACCTTCTTCATCATTGAAAACCAGAATATCTCTTTCTTCCATAGGAAATCCCTCCAATTCATAATAATAGTTAGTTACTGTTCACGTCAAAATAATAAATCATAACTGGAACATATTTATTATTTTCATTGCAGTAAGCGGTAACAATAGGTATATTGTAACCGAAATTTTATTGACATACAATGTTTTTTCAAGTGAAAATATGATATCATTATTCTTGTATGTTGCTGTTAATTTTATGCAGTGACTTTGCATAGCCTTGGATAGTAGTATAATTAGTATTAGCTGGTAAATATAATTTTATAGGTGAAAATGTAATGGACAGAATTGAATTTTTAAAGAAAATTCCATACTTCGAAGGTATATCGAATACTGAGCTTAAAGCTATTGCCGATGTTATGAATGAACGTAATGTTACTAGAGGAGAAATTCTCTTTATGGAAGGCGAGTTTGGTGAAGCTGTTCATTTTGTTATGAAGGGTAGGGTTAAAATCTTCAAAACATCAGAAGATGGCAGAGAACACATTCTTTACATAGCTCTTCCAGGCGACATATTTGCAGAGGTTATTTTATTTAATGAGGTAAACTATCCAGCTACTGCTGAGGTAATGGAAGATGCCAGAATTGCTATTATCCGAAATGCGGATCTGGAGAAGGTTTTGAAGGATCATCCAGCTATGGCGGTTGCTATAATTAAAGTGCTTAACAAACGGCTGATTGATGCTCAACAACAGGTTAAAAGTCTTGCCCTCCACAATACCCATGGAAGAACTGCTGAAATGCTAATTAAGCTAGCTATGGATCATGGCATGGAAACTACCAAGGGAATTGAATTGGACCTAGTTGTATCCAGGCAGGAATTAGCTAATATGGTAGGTACTACCCGTGAAACTGTTACAAGGGTTCTAATGGCATTTAAGAAATATAAACTAATCGAGATTGATCGAAATACAATCTACATTACAAATCCTGAGAAGCTAAAAGAGTGGATTACATGATAACAATTTATTTTTGAAATAATAAAACGGAGGTTTTGAAATGAGTAAAAGGCTTTACCGGTCCAATAATCAGAAAGTGTTAGCAGGTGTTTGTGGAGGCTTGTCTGAGTACTTTAATGTTGATGTCACTATCATTCGTCTTATTTGGGTTTTGGCATTTTTCGCATGGGGAATAGGTTTTTTGGTTTACATAATATCTGCTATTATTATTCCTACTGCAGCGAATGAAGCAAGTGCTGAAGGAACCAATGAAGGAACCATTATAACAGATGAGGACGGAAATCAAACCTTTGTACCTAACGAACCTAAAAGCCAGGATGTACATCAAAATGATTCAACAGACAAGAATAACTCTCTTCTATTTATCGGAGGGGCAATGGTTATTGTTGGAATCTTAATACTAATGGATAAGTATATTCCTTTCCGCGAAATTTTTCGCTCTATTAGAGGTTATGGATGGCCGATAATGTTGGTGGTTGTAGGAACTCTCATTGTAATAAGTTCCGTAAGAAAAAAATAAGCTGTTAACCTAACTTAGACTATAATTTAACAATCATAATCGAGCTAAAAGTGTATATTTTTTGTTTTTTGAATTAAAAGCAAAATTAACTATCATTTTGAGCTTGATTTTTTTATGCATTTCTTTAACTTATTTCTAGCTAGGGCTATAGTTGAACAGGCAACTAAAGCCCTCTCCATGCTGTTATATATGTACCATGGTTAAATAAAGAAAACAAGTGTCTATCAATATTTAATTTTATAGAGTAACAAACTTGAATAAACCTTGATTTGTTGCGCTAACGGCGTTATAATATATATAGTGTATAAGAATTTTGTTAGCTTTTTAACAATGATAACTGTACCATCTGTTTCACTAACTTATTCAAGAAATACTTGGTTTCTAATGAAGAGACTGGGTATAATATATTTAATGGAGAGCATTATTGGAAAAGGAGAGGTTGTCCATGGAACATTGGAAGAATTTTAATAAAGGTAATTGGTGCGACGAAGTAGACGTTCGCGACTTTATTCAATCAAACTATAAACCTTATGAAGGAGATGATTCCTTTTTAGAGGGACCTACACAAGCGACTAAGCATCTTTGGGATGAGTTATCTGAGTTGCTTAAAAAAGAGACAGATAGTGGTGGCACTCTTGATATTGATACAGAGACTGTTTCCACCATCATTTCCCATAAACCAGGTTATATTGACAAGGACCATGAAAAAATCGTGGGTCTTCAGACTGATGCACCACTAAAACGTGCCATCATGCCCAATGGGGGTATTCGAATGGTTAAGCAATCCTGCGAGGCATATGGTTATAAGCTTGATCCTAAAATAGAGAATATGTATTCAGAATATCGAAAAACTCATAATCAAGGTGTGTTTGATGCCTATACCCCAGAAATTCGACGTGCTCGAAAGGCAGGAATTATTACCGGCTTGCCAGATGCCTACGGCCGAGGTCGGATTATCGGAGACTACAGACGGGTTTCACTTTATGGAATAGATAAACTGATTGAAGACAAGGAAAGGCAAAAGGCTGAGCTTGAAGTTGCTTGGATGGAAGACGATGTTATTAGAACGCGTGAAGAAACTAGTGAGCAAATCCGAGCTCTGCAAGCACTGAAAACAATGGCACTCAGCTATGGATACGATATTTCACTTCCCGCTACTAACTCCCATGAAGCTGTACAATGGTTGTATTTTGGCTATCTCGGTGCAGTAAAGGAGCAGAATGGAGCTGCCATGAGTCTGGGTAGGGTGTCAAGCTTCCTTGATATTTATATAGAAAGGGATTTGAAGAACGGAACTCTAACAGAACAGGAAGCCCAGGAACTAATCGATCACTTTGTTATGAAGCTAAGATTGGTTCGCTTCCTAAGAACGCCGGATTACAACGAACTTTTTAGCGGTGATCCTACCTGGGTAACTGAATGTATCGGCGGTATGGGCCTTGACGGCAGAACCTTGGTTACTAAGAATTCCTTCCGATTTCTGCATACTCTGACTAATTTGGGTCCAGCTCCAGAGCCGAATATGACGCTGTTATGGTCTAATGAGCTTCCGAAAGGATTTAAAAAGTATTGTGCTAAAATGTCCATTCAAACCAGCTCAATTCAGTATGAAAGCGATGATCTTATGCGTCCGTACTGGGGAGACGATTATGGAATAGCCTGCTGTGTATCCGCCATGCGTTTGGGTAAACAGATGCAGTTCTTCGGTGCACGAGCTAACCTAGGCAAAGCTCTCCTATATGCTATAAATGGTGGTAAGGATGAGCAAAGTGGTGCCCAGGTAACTCCACCATTTGCAGCTATTGAATCAGAATACTTAGATTATGATGAAGTTATGAATCGATTCGACAACATGATGGAATGGCTAGCAAGGGTTTATGTAAATGCACTTAACATAATTCATTATATGCATGACAAATATTCCTACGAAACTTTAGAAATGGCATTACATGATAAGGATATTCTAAGAACCATGGCATGTGGAATAGCTGGCTTATCCGTAGTAGTAGATTCGTTAAGTGCTATCAAATATGCAAAGGTTAAGCCTATTCGAAATGAAGATGGTATAGCAATCGATTTTGAAATAGAGGGGGATTTCCCCGCCTATGGTAATAATGATGATCGTGCTGATCAGCTGGGTGTCAAGCTAGTGGAAATGTTTATGAAAAAGCTCCGCAAGCAAAAAGCTTATCGCGACAGCATGATTACACTTTCTGTTTTAACAATAACCTCCAATGTAGTATATGGCAAGAAGACAGGAAACACTCCAGATGGTAGGAAAGCAGGAGAACCCTTTGCACCAGGTGCCAATCCCATGCACGGGAGAGATAAGAAAGGCGCTATTGCTTCTCTAAGCTCCGTTGCCAAGTTGCCCTACCGCTATTCTCAGGATGGAATTTCTTATACCTTCTCCATCGTACCAAAGGCCTTGGGTAAAACCAAAGAGAGCCGAGAGGATAACCTGATTTCCTTGTTGGATGGTTACTTCCTAAAAGGTGGCCATCATATCAACGTTAATGTGTTTGAAAGAGAAACCTTGCTGGATGCTATGGAGCACCCAGAGAAATATCCACAATTAACCATACGTGTTTCTGGATATGCAGTTAACTTTGTAAGGCTTACAAGAGAACAGCAAGAAGACGTATTGGCTCGTACATTCCATGAAGGGATCTGATTACTTTGAAAAATGGTAGAATTCATTCAGTTGAAACCATGGGTACCGTTGATGGCCCGGGCATTCGCTATGTAGTATTTACTCAAGGTTGTCCTATGCGTTGCGTATTCTGCCACAACCGAGATGCTTGGGACCCAAAAGGTGGCAAAGAAACAACAGTAGATGAATTAATAGAAGAAATAAAACAATATCTTCCTTTTTATAAAAGCTCTGGCGGTGGTGTAACAGCCACCGGCGGGGAACCTACCATGCAATCTGACTTTGTTAGTGATTTGTTTTCCAGGGTCAAGAATGAACTGGGATTAAATACTGCTATGGATACTTCGGGATTTGTTGAAATCGACAAGGCGAAAGAGCTGCTGGAGGATACAGACCTGGTGCTTTTAAGCATCAAACATATAGACGAAATTAAGCATAAGGCAATTACTGGTGTAAGCAGTAACAAGGTATTTGCTTTTATGGAATATCTAAGGGAGATAAATAAGCCTGTATGGATTAGATATGTAGTGATACCTGGCCTAACCGATGAAAAAGATGACATAATACGCCTTGCAGAATTTCTGAAGGATTTTCCAAATATCGAGCTGGTTGATATACTACCATATCACACTATGGGAGTGTATAAATGGGAGGAACTAGGGGTGGACTACTCTTTGGAGGATGTTCCCCCGCCTGACAAAGAATCTATGAGAGAGATCAAGGAAGTTTTCAAGGAGTACGGATTTCAAGTGAATATTTGAGGAAGCAGGGGGGCGGTTCTCCTGCTTCATTTTTTCACTCACTCAAATCCATGATTATTGGATACTCTTATATCCTCAGTGGTAGAAGGATCTGCGTAAATACCCCTATCAAAGATCTCCATAGTAGTGCTTAAGTGGTTTCCGCTAATCTCCACATTAGATGCTCGGGTAATCATAATTGTTCCCTTAGCCTCTGCTCCAATTGCTTTTCCTGTAGCTGATAAAGGTTTTCCTGATGTTTCAAAAGGCTGAGTATTGCTATTGATAATAGTATTATTGTTAATTACAATATCAGATGCGGAGGCGGCTAGGATGGCTAATCCAGGGGTATCGATTATTAGATTGTCTGTTATTTCAATGCTCTTATGGACAGGATAATCCCCTAATCCCTCTTTTGTATCAATCACGA
>JAAZEK010000274.1 GCA_012512335.1 Clostridiales bacterium
GATGAAAATCGTAAGCTTGTCTATACTGGTAGAGGAGTGGACCAGCCGAAAGATATTACTAAAATGAAGGTAAATGATTTGAATAATGCACTCAAGGAAATACTAGCAGGGAAGCCTATGACCACGCCGCTAACAAATCCAATAGGATGTAATGTTAAATGGGATGGCAAGGATGCTCACTGGATGCCTGAAGAAGCATGCGATTTGGTGTTTGATTAACTAACTTAACTAACACATATTATCATAACTATTATAAGAAAATTAAGAAAAATAAGGAGCTAAAAATATGCATTTTTTACATCTTACCTTTCGAGTAAGGGATATTGAAAAATCTTTGAAATTTTACACTGAGTTTGTAGGGTTAAAGATTCTGAGGCAGGAAAAGACTGATCAATGGGAAATTGCTTTTCTAGCAGACAAAGAGAGAGCAACTCAGATTGAACTGGTTTATATGCCAAATGGAGATACAATTGAAACTAAGGGATTGACTGTGTGCTTCCAAACCGATGACCTAGATGGTGTCCGGCAAATGGCTATAGAAAAAGATCTTAATCCATCGGAAATTAGGATACCAGATGCTACTATGAGATATTTCTATGTTTACGATCCTGACAGGGTTTCTATCGAGTTTAAGGAATTGAAAAGCGAGTCATAGTCATAATAGTCATGCAATTGAAATTGCTACCCTCAGTATAAGTTACAAAAGAAAGAGTCCGCTGTGTATAGCGGACTCTTGTGCTGTAATTAGCTCTGTAACTGTGGAAGCAGGGGAACCGTCCCTATGCTTCTGTAGAACTGACTCTGCTTTTCATTGGATTTTCGCTGCAATGAGGCAGGAGAACCGTCCCCGTGCATCACTTCCTATGATTCCGGTTCGGGTTCTTCAGTTGGATCAGGATCAGGAATTATAGGTTCTTCCTTGATACCAATAGTAAGGGTTATTTCACTACCTGTGGCCATTCTAGTTCCAGCCTTCAGGGATTGCTCATATACCTTATCTTCAAAGCCTTCTTTGTAGCCTTCAACATATGTGATGTTGAAGCTTTTATGAAGATTCTTTGTAATAATATCATTCTTTGTTAAATTGGTGAAATCAGGGACGACCAACTGCACATTAGCTGGAACATACTTCAAAGTAATGGTGGAACCTTCTTTAATTTCCATGCCTGCACCGACGCTTTGATACCATATCTCACCAGGAAGCTTACCTGACTTATTTTCCTCAACAAACACAGGTATAATGTTAAGCTCTTCGCAGATTGCAATGGCTTTTTCTCTAGTTATGATTGCATCATATCCTGAGCCAGCAGGAGATAGGAAATCAGGTGCGAACACTACCTTACCACTAGATACAGTGATGCTAATGGATGTATTGATATCGACTAAGGTGTTGGCCTTGCTCTGGGTTAAAATCGTACCTGGTGGGGAATTACTTTTGGTATTAGTTACCTTTATACCTATTGAAGCGCCATTGCTGTTTAATTCCTTCGCCCAAGTCTCGATAACATCCCTTGTTTGCCCGATAAAGGAGGGTAGGGTGATTTTGTTATCTATAGAGTAGTTCAATTCTACTATTTGGCCTGATTCATAAACGGTATCAGCTTTAATACTTTGGGAAATGAATTTGCCAGCAGACCTACCAGAGTATTTTTCAGTGATGTTAATAGAAATCCCTAGCTCTCCAGCTACTGAGGGTGCTAATTCCTTAGGATATTTGGAGAAATTAGGCACCAATATCATTTTTCCTCTAGAAACCAGCAATTTTATTTCGGTTTCCTCTGGAACCTTCTCCTCAGCCTTAATACTCTGGGAAATAATAGCTCCCAAAGGAGCGAAATCATCATATTCTTCCTCAACAGCCAGGATCAGCCCATTTTCTTCGGCGAAAGCATAGGCTTCTGCAATGGACATGATTTTGAAATTCGGGACCTCGATATTAGCAGCAGTTACATCCTCTGGACCCTTTGAAATAATCACATACACAGGACTATCTCTTCTTACCTCATTCACTACTGTGTTATCGTTAATCTCAAATCGGATAACCTTTCCAGATTCTACTAAATCACTAAATTCAGTAGTTACACGTACCTTTGTCATAAAATTCTCGGCAGCCCAAGTATCTATCTCATTCTTAGTCATTGACATGATATCAGGTATAGGAAATGTAACTGAAAGATCATGACCTAAGGACACGGTAAGCTTTACAAATTCACCTTTCTTAACTTGAGTGCCTTCTGCTACATTCTGAGAGAGCACTTTGCCAGCTTCCATATCATCATTGTATTCTTGTTCTATTTGTAGCAGAATACCATTGTTTCTAGCCCACAATTGTGCATCGTTTTCTGTCCAACCCACAAGACCAACCATTTCGATGCCGCGATTTAGTAACATGTAGATAGCAAAAATTAACAATGCCACTACTACAACACTAACTACAATGGCAGCTACTCTTTTTGATTGTGCAGGCTTTTTGACTGATGATGTTGGTTCCTTTGTAGGAGGCTTTACAAAACCTCCTTTTCTAAAAGCGGAATCAGCAGGCCCCTTTGTATCGGGTACCTGCTTATCAATTTCCTGCTTGCTTTGCTCTTCAGTTTTCTTCTTATAGGATTCTAGAAACGTATTGTTTGTATCCATTTGATATCCCCTTTAGTTTACAATATCTCTTTTATTAAACACAAATATTGATATTATTGAACACACTACAGACAGCCCTAACAATAGTAGTATACCATAGGTTAGATTAAGTGAAAGTGTATTACCATACATCGATTGGTAAGTAAAGTCCTGAGTATAGAATGTAGAAAGCTGCATATACGGTATTGGTGTATATGTAAGCCATCCTGAGCTTGGCATGAACATTAAAGTAAATGTTACTATGATACTTCCGATGTATGAGGCTATAGGAACAGCAATGGAAACAGCCACATTTTTTGCTACCACTGAAAGCATAAAGGCAATGGAGAATATAAATATTACAGGAATTGTACAAGCTAGCATTTTAGGCAGATAATAGGCAAAGAAGTTGATTTCGCCAGCAACAGAATAATTCGGGAATGCGAAATCCGAAAAACCAAAGCAAATTCCATTAGTAAGCATATTGAGTAAACTGCCTGAAACATAAATAACCAAGCATACTACCAATGCTGAGATGAATTTGGCCATCAAGATTTTGGTTCGTGTTTTAGGGCGAATCATCAATAGGCGAATGGTGCCCTGTTGAAATTCGCTTGCCATAATCCAGCCGCCTAGTAGAGCTGCGAAAAGTGCAACGAATATAGAGTAGTTCAAAAATTGAACGGTTCTGTTTCTCGAATCATCTCTTACATACTTCATATCAGGTTTGTCTGCATCGATAGATTTCTCTGCTACAATTAAAGAATTATTCATTGAATCTATCTGTTTCTGTACTGAAGTTACATATTTTGAATAGCTTCCGTGTTGCTCTATAAGCCAGGGTTCCTGATTAAACTTTTCTTCGCTTAATATCTCTGTATAGGACAATTGATTACGAAAATTCTCTATATCCGAAATGGCAAAGTTTTGCCATACATCTGCTCCGGGTATGATATTCTTATCCAAACGTAGCTGTAATAATGAAATATTGTTTTCACTATAAGTGATTTGACGTTTCAGGTCTTGAATCATTTGATTAATAACATCCTCCTGAGAGGGATTCTTAATGATTTCCTGCTCTTGAGTAGCTATCTGTTCATGGATGTTATCAATGTTTTTGTTTTCCTGATTTATGCTCAACTCTACATATTTGGAGAAGTCATTATTCTCTAGGATTGTACTCAAGATTGCTAATTCTTCATCTAGTGCATCTAAGGCTGCAAGTCTTTCTTCGGCATTAAGGTTTAGATACTTGCTTTTTAGCATCTCTGGCTCCATACCCCATCTTTGATTAAGAACTTCTAATAATATTTCCTCCGAGACGTCTATATTCTCAAAAACGAATTTGTCAACTATGCTTTGTTGAGACATCCACTTCATATTTGTTCTATAGTCTTGATAATTAGTAACATGCTTGGCAAAATTCAAAGTATACTGTAAATCTGCATCCAAAAAAGCCAGGTACAAATCTAAGGCCTCTGAGCTAGTGAAGCGCTCTTTATCATTGCCAACATGTTCCTTTTCCTGAATCATGGAGCTGATTTCCCAAAAGAATGGATTGTCAGAATTTATTGTAACGCCGTCTATGGTAATAGATTCTTGATCCATTCCGGGATATATAGGTTTGCCTATAAAATCTCTAGTAACTACGGTTTCATATGCGACCATGGGGCGACCATAATAATCTTCTTGTGGCCTTTTACTGGCAATAAGATTGATTATTGGGACGGCAATAGCTGCTACAATTAGCAGAATGCTTATGATTAGCAAAAATTTTGATCTTATAATGTTCTTAATCTCGTATTTGATTTGTCTTATAAAGCTCATCATGTCGATCTATCTCCTATCATTTTATTCTATATTTTAGTGATTCTTACTTACCTGATTTGTGTTTTAGTGCCTGAAGTCATGGACAAGAAATCCTGCTCTAATGTTCTATGCTTTTGGTTCACTGCGTATATCTTCATGTCATCTTGAACAAGCTGAGCAACGATATTAGGAATCTCATTACGACTTAACACAACATTAACACCGCCATTTTCAATGACACTGCTGTATTGGAGTGCATTGAAGTATGCCATCAGCTTTGTGTTGTTGTCTGTGACAAATGTATACTGGTAAGTGATATCTTCAACAGATTCATCCTCTTGATGGATATCCTTTTCACCAATGATAACACCATTGTCTATAATATAGATACGATCACACATAAGCTCCATTTCGGAAAGGAGATGACTGGATATGAAGACTCCTACATCAGCCTCTTTGGATAGATACTTTAGCATATCTCTTAGTTCCTTAATTCCGATAGGATCTAAGCCGTTGGTAGGTTCATCCAAAACTAAAAGCTTGGGATTATGAAGGAGAGCTTGAGCGATTCCGATACGTTGACACATACCTAACGAATATGTTTTTACCTTGTCGTCTATTCGCCCTGACATCTTGACTAGCTCAACGATACTGTCGATGTTTTCTGAGTTAATTCCATCATGCATAGATGCGAAGTATTCAAGGTTTTCTCTTCCCGTTAGCCTCTTATAAAGATCGGGGTTTTCGACAATGCCTCCTACGTTCTTCATGGCACTTTCAAAGTCCTTGGTAACATCATGTCCACAGACGTTTATGTATCCATCTGTGATATGGAACAGACCCATAACCATCTTAATAGTGGTGGTTTTACCTGCTCCGTTTGGACCTAGAAACCCCACAATTTCTCCAGAGTTGACGGTCAAGGATATGCTGTCTAAAATCTTTTTTTTCTTAATTGTCTTGGTTAAATTTTCAATTTTTAATAATTCCAATGCTATGTTCCTTTCCCACATTCATTGTGTTTGTTGATTAGCTACTTTGTTTGTACAAGTAATTGTTATACTATTAACATTGTACCACTTTTGTATATAATTGCCTATATAAAAAATAGTACAATCACCATAAATAATAGACATGTAAGTATATAAAAAAGTTTCAGTTATATGCAAGTATTTTGTTAAAATAGATTTGATGTATAAAGGTATATAAAAGACATCTTGAATAGTCACCTCTAACTAAAGGTTACAGTTCGCTGGGAATTAAAATAATAAATATATTCCAGTCGCTTCCTGCAAAGGCTTCTTCCATATGATTTATTATTTTATGTGAACTGTAGCAACTAAATACTTAAATACAATATAACTTTAATCCGAATGAGCGAGTGGCTTAACAAACATTGGTAGAAGCTTATAACTTTTTATGTTAAAATAAGAACAGCGGGCTGATAAGGATATTAAGATTATTTCAGCCAAACAAAGGACAATTTGAAGGGAGAACAAGGATGAAGAGATTTGAAGACCAGAAGATGAAGAGATTTGAAGACCAGAAATGGAAGCAAGACATGAAATTAACTATGGATTTTAATAATATGATGTCGGATTTATTAGGGGAAGAACAAGGAATTACCAAAGCCTCTATAGAAGCTCTAGCTGACGAAATTAAAGTTGCAACATCTGCTATGGTTAGTAAACGTACCGAGGGTAAGATGGACTGGAGAGATCTTCCTTATAATCAAAATGAGATTGTAGAAGATATTGTTAAGACAGCATCAGATATCAAGGATAAATTCGAAGCTTTTGTAGTTTTAGGAATTGGTGGCTCTGCTTTAGGCCCTATAGCTGTTCAGCAGGCTTTAAATCATATGTATTACAATGAGCTTTCTAAGGAAGAACGCAGAGGATACCCCAAGCTTTATGTTGCTGACAATGTAGATCCAGAACGAATGGAAGCCTTGTTTGAAGTTATAGATGTAGAAAAGACCATGTTTAATGTCGTTACTAAATCCGGTAGCACCTCTGAAACCATGTCTCAATTTCTTATAATTCAGGAAATGTTGAAGAGCAAGGTGGGGGAGAGCTATGCCAAGCATATAATCGCTACCACTGACGAGGAGAATGGTAACCTGATTAAGATTGCAAAAGAGCTAGATCTCAAGACCTTTTATATTCCTAGAGGAGTAGGCGGTAGATTCTCAGAATTAACACCAGTGGGCTTACTGCCTGCAGCCGTCTGTGGTATAGATATTGAAGAAATGCTTGCAGGGGCTGCTTACATGGATGAAATATGCAAGGAAGAGGATATCAACAAGAACCCAGCCTACATGGCGGCAACACTTCAATATTTGGCTATGCAGGATGGGAAAAATATATCTGTAATGATGCCTTATGCAGATTCCTTGAAATTCATGGCGGATTGGTATGCTCAGCTTTGGGCTGAAAGCCTGGGTAAGCGCTATAACCTAAAGGGAGAAGAAGTATTTGTTGGACAAACCCCGGTTAAGGCTTTAGGTGTAACTGATCAGCATTCACAGGTCCAGCTTTATACAGAAGGCCCTTTTGACAAGGTTATCACTTTCTTAGGTGTTGGGGAATATCGTACAAGCATGGAAATCCCAGTTGGATTTGAGGATATCCCAGCAGTTTCATTCCTAAGTGGTCATACCTTCAATGAGTTGATTCATGCAGAGCAGGCGGTGGATACAGGCCACTCCGATAATAAGTGTCGATAAAGTTCAGGCCGATGGCCTCGTTTTTTACGCGCACCTCTTGGGGTCCGGGCTCGGCCGGGACAAAATCCTGGTAGTCCAGCACCTCGGGTCCGCCGTGGCGGCTGAACTGAATACGTTTGGCCATGGTAGTACTCCCTGAAAAGCAGTAATGTGC
>JAAZEK010000275.1 GCA_012512335.1 Clostridiales bacterium
CAACTAATTTTATTTATGCAGTAGTTGATGAGGGTATTGGTGCTGGTATCATAATTAATGACCAGGTTTATAGGGGGAAAGGTGGGTTTGGCAGTGAAATTGGACATATATCAATCAACATAGACGGACCGAAATGCGAATGTGGAAATCGTGGTTGTGTTGAGGTATATGCCACTCTTACAAAAATCATGCAGCAAATAAACAACTATGCTGAGCTTGGAATGCCATCTCCTTTTTTAACTGACATTAGAAGCCAACGATTGATAGAATGGGAAGATATTATACAAGGTTTGGAAAATGAGGACCCTGTATGCTTAAATATTATCCGAAAAGAAGCTAGTTATCTTGCCAATGTGCTTGTTTCTCTAATCAATGTATTGGAACCTGAAGCAATATTCATCGGAAGTGATATCGCAAAAGCAGGAAGGCATATCCTAGAGCCCCTGGATGAATACATAACAAGTAGCACTGTCACTCAAAAAATACAAAAAACGGATTTGCTTTTATCAAACCTATCCCAGGCTTCATTAATTGGAGGGGCAATGCTGGTTATTCAGAACTTCATCGATCGAGGGAACTATGAAGATCTAGAAAATAAAATGATGCATCAGCAGTAAATGAGGAATCTAGTCTTTTAAGTAAACAATGCGAGATAAGTATAGGAGATGTTTATGATACTGAATGCAAAAAATAAAGAATATATCTTTGAAGAAGATCGTCCTTTTATAAGCTGTCATGCTTCTACTGTTTTAAAACTTAGTGATGGAAATATCCTGGCAGCATGGTTTGGAGGTACCAATGAAGGGGCAGATGATGTAGCAATTTGGTTATCCAGGCGGACAGAAGGTGGCTGGGGTTATCCATTAAAGGTTGCTGACGAAGAAGGCGTTCCACATTGGAACCCTGTTTTGTTTATGGGACTGAACGAAGAAATAATACTCTATTACAAGGTAGGGCATAAAATTCCCAAATGGCATACGCGTTTCACAACATCTAATGATGGAGGATTAACATGGTCTGCTCCAAAATCCTTAGTAGAAGGTGATTTCGGCGGTCGAGGTCCTGTAAAAAACAAACCAATTCGATTGCAGGATGGCACAATACTTGCGCCTGCTTCAATCGAAGAACACGGTTGGGATGCATTTGTAGATATCTCATATGATCAAGGACAAACATGGATGCAAAGTGAAATGGTACCAATACACAGGGAATCGTATGCTGGTCAGGGAATTATTCAACCAACTCTTTGGGAATCTGACTTTGGAAAAGTACATATGCTACTTCGAAGTACGGAAGGATATATCTTCCGTAGTGATTCGGAAGATGGTGGCAAGACATGGTCCCCTGCATATCCAACAAATCTTCCAAACAATAATAGCGGAATTGACTTGGCCAAGCTTTCAGATGGAAGAATTGTTTTGGCCTATAATCCAGTAGGTGTAAATTGGGGTCCTAGAACACCTTTAATATTAAGTACTTCTGAGGACAATGGACTCACGTGGCAAGAGCTCTGTGTGCTGGAAAACGAAGAAGGGGAGTATTCTTATCCATCTATTATTGCAGATGGTAACGAAGTTCATCTAGTGTATACATGGAAAAGAGAACGAATTGTATATTGGAGGGTCCGGCTATGAACAAAGCTTTATTAAAACTATTAAATAAGTATCCTGAACTACATATTTGTAGTGATGATATTGAACTAGCTTATGAGACAATAAAGAACTCATTTAAAAACGGAGGAAAACTACTTTTATGTGGCAATGGAGGAAGTGCATCTGATTGCGAACATATCGTAGGCGAATTAATGAAGGGTTTTATGAAGAAAAGGCAGCTTGGTGATGATATACAAAATAAATTGAAGGAACAATGGCCTCTAAACGGAGAATACCTGGCAAAAAACCTTCAGGGGGCTTTGCCTGCTATTTCTTTGACCAGCAATACTGCTCTTATGACTGCATACAGTAATGATGTAGCAGCAGACATGGTCTTTGCACAGCAGGTTTATGGATATGGAAATCCTTCAGATGTCTTGCTAGGGATCAGTACATCTGGGAACTCTGCTAATGTAGTAAATGCTATACAGCTAGCAAAGGTTCTGGGCGTTAAAACGATAGGCTTAACTGGAAAAACTGGTGGTAGTATGAAAGAAATTTGTGATGTATCTATATGCGTACCATATGAAAGTACACCTGATATTCAGGAGAGGCACTTACCTATATACCATACTCTTTGCATTATGTTAGAAGAAAGCTTTTTTAGTTAAGGTCAGTGTTAAGAATCGTGAAAGGATTTTACAATGAGTGATATTTATAAAACTATAATTGGCATTGATATTGGCGGTACAAAATGTGCAGTTATTCTAGGTTCTAGCACAAATGGAAAAGAAATAGAGATAGTAGACAGAATTTCGTTTCCTACTGAAGCTGCAAAAGGATCTGAGCACACTATTAGTAAGATTATAGATAACATTAATGAAATAATAGCTAAGCATAAACTGAGAATAGAAGATGTATCTGGTATAGGTATTAGCTGTGGAGGACCCTTGGATAGTAGAAGGGGAGTCATACTTTCTCCTCCGAATTTACCTGGATGGGACAATATCGAAATTGTAGATATTTTAAATAAAAGGTTTGATGTACCTGTAGGGATTCAAAACGATGCAAATGCATGTGCCCTGGCAGAGTGGAAGTTTGGTGCTGCCCAGTGTTATTCCAACGTTGTTTTTCTCACATTTGGAACTGGAATGGGAGCAGGAATGATTTTAAATGGTCAGCTTTACAGTGGGACAAGCGATATGGCTGGTGAAATAGGCCATGTTAGACTTGCCGAATATGGCCCGGTAGGTTATGGAAAAACTGGAAGCTTTGAAGGATTTTGTAGTGGCGGAGGCATAGCTCAGTTAGCCCGGATTAAAGCACTCGAAAAGATTCAAATGGGTGAGGATGTTTCCTTTTGTAGTGATATCAAAGATTTGGACAATATAAATGCGAAAATGGTTTTTGATGCTGCAAAAGCAGGCGATAGCTTAGCATTGGAGATTTGTGATATTGTCGGAATGTATCTAGGGAAGGGTTTATCCCTGTTAATAGATATTATAAACCCAGAAATAATTGTTATAGGAAGCATCTTTGTTAGAGCAAAGGATCTCATTTGGCCTAAAGCCAATGAAATTATTGAAAGAGAAACATTGCGTAGCAACAGAAGGGCATGTGCAGTTGTTCCCGCAGGGCTAGGAGAGCAAATTGGAGATTATGCAGCATTAGGGGTTGCAGTTAACATCTCAGCTGCGTTTGATTCGTGACAGCAACAGCGACTGGAATATATTTATCATTTTACTTGCCCAGTGAATTGCAAGCCTGTAAGTTATTTTTTAAAAAGAGCTGAAATTAATTGACAACCCTAATCGTTCTGTGCTAGAATATTTTTTGTGTAAGCCGCACGAATATGGTTGTGAAATGCTCATTTTAGGAGCATACCAGCATTCGGCGAGACTGGTTAGAGGAGGTGCGTTATTAATGTATGCTGTTATTAAAACAGGCGGGAAACAGTACAAGGTACAAGAGGGTGATGTCATCCGAGTTGAGAAGCTGGATGTTGAAGAAGGCTCTGTTGTGCAATTCAACGATGTTCTCGCTGTTAGCAACGATGAAGGTCTTAAAGTTGGTTCTCCTGTCGTAGACGGTGCAGTTGTAGAAGCTAATGTAGTTAGCCAGGGCAAAGGGAAAAAGATCATCGTTTTCAAGTACAAGGCTAAAAAGGACTATCGTAAAAAGCAAGGTCATCGTCAACCCTTTACGCAGGTTCAGATTACCAAAATAAACGGATAAAGTCGGTGAATGTCATGATACGAATTGTTTTCCTAACAGATTCTCAAGATCTGATTCAGGAATTTACTGTAAAGGGACATGCCGAATATGACGAGGCAGGGAAGGATATCGTCTGTGCTGCTGTATCAGCTATAGTTCAAACTGCAGTTATCGGGCTCACAGACATTGCAGGGATTAAAATTAACCATGTTCAGGAGGATGGCTTGCTAAAATGCAGTCTACCTCAACAATTGAATATGGATCAAAGAAAAGCCAGCAGTGTAATATTACGCACAATGTTGGCAGGACTGGAAAGTATTCAAAATGGATACCCAAACCTTATTTCCATAAGAGAGAGGAAGGTGGATTGAATGTTTACAATGAATTTGCAGTTGTTCGCTTCCAAAAAGGGAGTTGGTAGCTCCAGGAACGGTCGTGACAGTGAGTCTAAACGATTAGGTGCTAAGAGAGCTGATGGACAGTTTGTATTAGCAGGCAATATTTTGGTTCGTCAAAGAGGCACCAAGATTCATCCCGGAACTAATGTTGGCAGGGGCAATGATGATACCCTCTTTGCTACCTCAGACGGCGTTGTTCGCTTTGAGCGCTTGGGCAAGGATAGAAAACAGGTTAGTGTTTATCCTCAGGCAGAAATTGCAGCCGCCCAGGTATAAAATTTGTTTTGAAAACCACTGCAAATTATCGGCAGTGGTTTTTTGTTCGCTGTTTTAGGAAATCCTATAACAAACAAAGATTCTTCACTACCTTCAGAATGACAAAAAAACAGGTATGTAAAGAATAAGAAATTCAATTGAATAAGAGTAATTGTGTGATATAATCCTATAGTAGGTGATAAGTAGTGTTTGTAGATAAAGTAAGTATAAAATTAAAAGCGGGAAACGGTGGAAATGGTGCTGTTTCATTCCGCAGAGAAAAATACATTCCAAAAGGTGGCCCCGATGGTGGTTTTGGCGGTCATGGTGGTGATGTCATTTTCGAGGTGGACACAGGTTTACATACCTTGATGGATTTTCGTTATAAGAAGAAATTTCAAGCGGGTCATGGAGAGAACGGCAGTGGTGGTAATCGCTCTGGCAAGAATGGAGCTCACGAAATCATCAAGGTTCCGCCAGGTACTTTGGTAAAAGACGAGGAGACGGATTTGGTTATTGCTGATCTTAAAACTCCAGGTCAGCAGAAGGTGTTGCTACGCGGGGGCAGAGGCGGTCAAGGCAATGCTTCGTTCGCTACTGCTACACGACAGACTCCTCGTTTTGCCCAAGATGGAGGCAAGGGGAAAGAGCTTAGTGTTATTCTAGAACTGAAATCTATAGCGGATGTAGGTCTAGTCGGATTTCCAAATGTAGGGAAATCAACTATCTTATCTATTTTAAGTTCTGCTCGACCTAAAATTGCCGACTATCATTTTACGACTTTGCAACCTAATCTGGGAGTAGTAGAAGTCAGACCAGGTCAGTCCTTTATCATGGCAGATATTCCTGGTATTATAGAAGGAGCTCATGAAGGGGTAGGCTTAGGCTATGCATTCTTGCGTCATATCGAACGAACTCGAATTTTGATTCAAGTTATTGATGTATCGGGCTCTGAAGGAAGAGACCCCCTAGATGATTTTAATATCATATCTGGTGAGCTTAAGCAATACAGTGAAAAGCTGGCTAATCGACCTCAAATCGTAGCTGCTAATAAGACTGATATTCCTGGTGCTCAGGAGAATATTGAGAAACTGCGAGAACTGGTAGAGCCTCTGGGAATAAAGGTGTTTCCTATTTCCGCAGCCCAAAACCAAGGTTTTCGTCCTTTGCTTGATGAGGTTGTTCGAATGTTGGACGAGCTTCCAGAGCTTGAATCCTTTGAGGATGAAGAAGTGGGCGATTTCATCTTAGATGAAGAGGAGAGCCCCTTTGAAATCACCAAAGAAAACAGTGAATACATTCTGTCTGGTCCTGCTGTAGACAGGCTTTTAGCTAGAGTGAATTTGGACGATTATGAATCTCTGCAATATTTTCAACGTGCTCTAAGAAAACTGGGTATGATTGATGCCCTACGTGAAAGAGGCGTAACAGATGGGGATACCGTGCATTTAGGGGACGTGGAATTTGATTTTGTGGACTAGTATCTAGTATCGAATTTAAGAGTAATACCAGGAGGTAAACATGTTAACAAGTAAACAAAGAAGTTATTTGCGTAAGCTGGCTAACAGCGAGAATGCGCTTTTTCAGATAGGAAAGGGAGGAATCAGTGCTTCTGTAATAAAGCAGATAGAAGAAGCACTTGAAGCTAGAGAACTCATAAAAGTTCATCTGCTTGATAATTCCGACCTGTCACCTAAGGAAGCATGCGATGCTTTGGCAGAGGAAACAGGTGCTGATGGTGTCCAAGTTGTAGGAAGTAAATTTGTGCTATATAAAAAATCCAGAGAGAATCCCCGGATTAAACTACCCTAAGTGGGGTTTAAGCCTTATGTACTGGTTTTTTCAGTAAAGGCTCCTGCTCATCGGGTTTTTCGGGGTTTTTCCTATTATAGAACCAAGTCAGCAGGGCCAGAGCCAGAAACGCTATTGCTACAATAAGATAGTAAAGAGACATTCGGTCAAATAGTCTGGATAAGACAAAGAAAAACAGAGAATAGACTAAATATGTTCGGATACGTCTAGGTGTCAATATTTCCTTTTTCAATGCTTGAAGTTTTTCTCGTTGGTTAAAGATTTTCTTATCAATGATACCATCTATGGTTTTGTCATCTGGTAGCATACCTACAGCTTCCATTAAATCCAGTAGATTCTCCATATCTAATAGCTGTACTTGTAAGGAAGATTTTTTCTTCGATAAGTCTCTACAAGCTTCTGGGTATACACCTGATGTCACATATATGGCATAGGAACAGCCTGATAGCTTAGCTTGGCTTAAGAATGCTGAAAGTAGACCTGGTGATATTTCCTCTTTACGACCTGCATGATGACAGGAAATAACTGCCTTCTTGCCTTCTATAACAGTTTCCAGGATATCTCCACTGCAGTTGATGTCTGTAATGCTATCCAATTTCAATAGTAAACGCATGATTTGCCATTGGAATTCCTCTTTGCCTAGTTGATATAGTTCATCAGCTAAAAATTCTCTAGCTAATTTACGCCGTGCATCTGTTTTTTTCTTCTCATAGGATTTCTTATATCTCAAGAGAAATGCGCTAGTCATGAGAACAAGAATACTCAAGCTTAGTAATAGGGACAAGAGTGGAATTTTTGTTCTTTGTACAAACCAAAGGTATCCTATGACAAATAATAACAGCTCAGCAAAAATTAGATTTATTAAAAGGGCTGGCAGTGATTTTCCTCGGTAGTAATTTTTGCGTCGTAAGTTTTCCAACCATTTTTGCATGGTTTCCACCTCCTATGGAAATGATTGACACAATTTAAGCGTTTTAATCATTTGGCTATAGGGGGAGGCAGTTTATAAGTATCCAAGAAGGAGTGGGTTGTAACTTGTGTCAGAAAATAGGAATCCTGGGTGGAACCTTTGATCCCATACATATGGGGCATATGTTTGTAGCAGAAGCTGCAAGGGATGCTTTTGATTTGAATAAGGTGCTTTTCATACCAACTGGAGATCCTCCTCACAAGAAAAGCTCTCGGCTGGCATCAGGAAAAGATCGGATTACAATGATTCAAAAAGCAATTTACGATAATTCGACTTTTCATCTAGATACTAGAGAGGTTGAGAGAACAGGGACTACATACACCATCGACACTATTACAGAGCTTAAGAAGGTGTATCCCCATGACCAACTATTTTTTATAATTGGTGGGGATACTTTGTTAGAGTTGGAAACTTGGCGGAACTTTCCAGCTGTTGCCCGACTATGTGATTTTATTGTATATCAAAGACTAGGCTATCGTAAGCATGAGCAAGAAGAGGAAGCACTTAGGCTACAGCAGACCTACAAAACCCATATCCATTTTGTGGAGGGACCTTATTTAGAGATTTCCTCAAAGGATATTAGGCGTAGGCTTGAAAAAAAACAAACTATTCGGTATTTAGTACCAGATGAAGTGTTTATCTATATAAAAGAGCATAAACTTTATAAAGGGGACTGACAAATGGTCGATTTTAATGGCATTGTAGTTGAGCTTGGAAAATGGATTGATGAAAGGAGGTTGCATCATTCCATAGGTGTAAGTCGTTGTGCTGTTGATTTAGCTAAACATTATGGTGTAGATGAGGATAAGGCAAAGCTGGCTGGTTTGGTACACGACTGCGCAAAATGTCTTTCACTAGAAAAAACCTTGGAACTAGGAAGAAACTATGGATTTGAAGCTGATGAAATTTCACTGCGTAATAAAGCTTTGCTCCATGCTCCAATTGGAGCCTATCTTGCAAGGGACCTGTTTGAGATTAAAGACCCGGAGATTTTAGAAGCTATCGCTTGTCATACAACGGGTAAGGAAGATATGGACTTATTAGATAAAATTATATTTGTAGCAGACTATACTGAGGAAGATCGTAACTATCCCGGAGTAGAGGAAATTCGCAGACTTGCTTTTATAGACCTCAATGAGAGTGTAATTAGAGCTTTGGAGCTATCTATTAAAAATGTGCTAGAAAGAGGAAAACTACTTCATCCTATGACGATAGAAGCAAGGAATTTTTTGATCATGGAAACCAGAGAAGAAGAAATGAAACATTCTGTTAAGTCTTTAAAAAAGCAAGGCGGGAGACACGCATAGTGAGTGTACTCGCCACTTATAGAAGTTAGAGTTTTGAAGTAGGATAAATTCGTAAAAAAAAGGAGGATTTCGTATTGTATAACCCAAATACATTAGCCCAGGAAATAGCTGACATTTTGGATGATAGAAAAGCGGAGAATGTGGTGGTGTTAGATATCAGCCGAATGTCCGTGTTAGCTGATTATTTTGTAATTGCTTCAGGTCGTTCTGAGCTACAGGTAGCTGCCTTAAATGATGAGCTAACTAAAAGATTGTCAGTAAAAGGCATTGATCCCATTCACTTGGATAGAGGCCCCCGTTGGGTGGTTTTAGATTATACAGATATAATCGTTCATATCTTCCATCATGAGGAACGTTCCTTTTATAATTTGGAAAAACTATGGGCTGATGCCAAAGACGTTACTACATCAAGAGAATCTGCTACCAATACCTCCGAGAACTGATGTACCTACTGCGTTGGCGTTGCTTTTTTCGTAGAATTAATATTATAAATCGTATAAATATAAACACGACAATTACGACAAGGATAAGTGAAGGCCAGCTGAATTCAGATGATCTTTCATTGTTACTAGGCAAGTCTGGTGTTAAGATATCCAATGCTGTTTTTTTGCGCTTTACACTTCTAACTGCGGTTAATGGAAAACGTTTTATTTCATTTCCGTGAAGTGTTAAGCGCAATTCGCCTATTTTTTGGTCCTTTTCTATAGGTGCATCCAAACGAAACATAACTTCTGTAGCGTTTTCGGACATTAATGAGGAGTCCCAGATAATCTCTTGCTTGATTTGTCCAATGTCCTTTTTGTTGAATACATCTCCCCAGTCATCTGAAGAAATCTTAACGGACACATTACCTTGGTCATCAGGTGAACTATTATCTACTGGTAAGCTATCAATAATGGTACCTTTTTTTATAAGTTTCACATACTTAAAATTTGTAAAGCCATATTCGAACAGTTCTTGTGTTTCGTGCCATTGCTCCCCTGGGGTGGATTTCATCACAACAGATACTAGATC
>JAAZEK010000276.1 GCA_012512335.1 Clostridiales bacterium
AATGAACTTAGTGGCTGTCTATGACAAAGCGGTCCATTACCGAAAAGACGATAGCTGGAAAACTATCAACAATACCCTGTCTGAAGCCGCTTCCGTAGATGGCGTGGCAGTGCTTGACAATAAACCCAATGATTTCAGTGTCAAGTTTGCCAAAACTACCTCTCAACTCAACTTTTAAACGGACACCCCTGCGCGATGGCGACATCGAACGACGGATGATCCAGCCTATGCCAATGCTTATTTCATCAATGTCAACTCCGGCATCACGCCCGGAATCGTGGATGTTGATCGCAACATCATCCTCAACCGATCCGAAGTCTACAGTGGTGTATATGGCCGAGCCAGCATCAACCTTTACGCCTTTAACAGTAACGGCAATAAAGGCATCGCTTGCGGCCTCAACAACCTGCAAAAGGTCCGTGACGGAGAACCTCTGGCTGGAGTTGAAGTTATGAAGCAAACCTATTCTCCGACGATCTATAAAACCTATAAAAACGGTTTTGGCGACTACCCTTAACTGCAATGAGTAAGCTCGACACCTGGACTACAAGGTGGGTCCCATTCTTACGAACTTATAAAACACAAGGCTATCTTCTGGAGATGATGCTCGATGAAAGTGAAACGTTCCGAGATACCTATGAAGTATATCAAAGCTTGCTAAGAGCATTCAAAATGAACAGCAGGAGTCTGTTTGAGCAGCTCTTAATGGTTGATCTAAAGAAACTCCACCCACAGATGACAACATCGATAAGAACGTTTAAACGGTTAAAGAATGAGATAATCAATGGTATAGAAACAGGATTTACGAATGGCCCTATGGAAACTAACAATAACAATATTAAGGTATTAAAACGCATTGCATACGGATATAAAAACTACAATAATTTACGTAATCATTTCTTATTAGTGTACACTGACAAAATCGAAATAGCAGCTTAAAGGCAATTAGAGGACACCATCACTGATTTCCTCTAATAATCTACTATTTACTTTGTTTTCTTTGTTTTACACCCACGAACACCATTTGTCATAATAAGTACCTTGATTTTATTATAGGCGTGTGTTATCAATTAGTTAATTAAAGCTATTTGTTATATTAAACTGAATGACCAATGCTATTTACAGTCCTGCCTGAAGGAGTCTGTAATGAAAAAAGTTTTTGTCTCTTGACTCTTTGTGGCTTTGTTATTATTGTCTTATTTTTCGGTATATGCTAACGTCTTCGGCTATAATCTACAAAATGGTATCGATGTTATTTACACATGGAACCATTCAACAGCAACCACTCATATCAATGATGAAATTAAGTACGCTAAGGAAAACTGGGAATACCCTGGATGGTGGAACCCAATTGATTTTGTTGCAAAATCAACTAATTCATCCACTAATATGGACTTTTGGGCTTATCCAGCTGCTTATTTTGATGAAGGTGTAGTTGCGTATACTCAGTTTTTCCAAACCGGTTATCGTCCCGTAAGTCCTAGCAGTGAAGATTGGTATTGGTGTAAAATATCATTTAATCACGAAGATTCTGCTTCTTATTACATCCGTAAAGGAACTGTCATTCATGAAATTGGACATG
>JAAZEK010000277.1 GCA_012512335.1 Clostridiales bacterium
GCTCTGGTGGGATGTACCTGTCGTTGATAGCTTGGAGCTGATAAAAGATATTTATAAGGTTGAGGATGCTTCATTCAGAAAAAACCTTAATGATCTAGTGGAGCTTCTGGATATAGGTGAAATTATCCGTACTCCTGCAAGACAGTTATCCCTTGGTCAACGTATGCGTTGTGAAATAGCAGCTTCTTTATTACACAATCCGAAACTTCTATTTTTGGACGAGCCGACAATAGGTCTTGATGCGGTATCTAAAATCGCTGTACGAAACTTTATTAAAGCCCTGAACAAGGAGAGGGGTACTACAGTTATACTCACCACTCATGATATGCAGGATATTGAAGCGCTTACCGAGCGTATACTATTAATAGGCAAAGGGAAAATCTTGCTAGATGGTACTTTGAATGAATTAAAAAAACGCAATTCTACTCACAAAACTCTGACAGTAGACTACACAGGAGATAGTATTAATGACATAGAAGGAATAACCATAACCAAAGACTTGGATGGACACGCTGAGCTTGTTGTCGATACCTTAGAGCTACCAGTTTCACAGGCAATCTCGTTAATCTCTGCTCAGGTAGACGTCACAGATATTTCAGTAATGGGAGCAACTGCTGAAGAGATGGTTGTGTCCTTGTATAAGGAGTTTGAAATATGAGAAAGTACCTTTCCTTTTTCAAAATCAGATTCATCAATGGTCTCCAATATCGAGCAGCTGCTTGGGCTGGTATTTCTACTCAGTTTGCCTGGGGTGGTATGACAATTTTAATGTTTTGGGCATTCTATCAAAATGGACAGAACGAATTTCCTATGACCTTTCCTGAGCTATCCAGTTATCTATGGCTGCAGCAGTCTTTTCTAGCTTTATTCATGGCTTGGTATTTTGATAATGAAATATTTAACGCTGTCTCAAGTGGTAATGTAGCTTATGAACTTTGTCGCCCAGTGAGTATTTATACCATGTGGTTTACTAAGAACATGGCAGTGCGTTTATCACGGGTTGTACTCCGCTGCATGCCCATTCTCCTAATAGCAGCTTTATTACCAAAGCCCTTTAATATTTCCCTACCTGTGTCTCTGATTGCAGGTTTACTTTTTCTTGTATCTATGTTTCTCGGATTTCTTGTATTAGTAGCCTTTACGATGCTAATCTACATATCCACTTTTTACACAATATCGCCACTTGGAATACGTATCCTAGCAACGTCGGTGGTTGATTTTTTAGCAGGTGGAATTATCCCACTTCCATTTTTCCCGGAAAGTGTGAAGGCAATAATGTACATCCTACCGTTTGCGTCAATGCAAAATACACCTTTTCTCATATACAATGGGTATGTAAAAGGATCAGATATTCTATGGAGCATGTTATTGCAAGTTGGTTGGCTTGTTGGATTGGTAATCGTAGGAAGGTTAATGATGACTAGGGCACTTAAAAACGTCGTAGTACAAGGAGGTTGAAATGCGTTTATATATAAAATATGCTTCTATTATTCTGCGAAGCCAAATGCAATATAAGGCGTCTTTTGTGATGACATCAATAGGTCAGTTTCTTACTGCGTTTACAACCTTTCTGGGTATGTACTTCATGTTTAGCCGATTTGACAGTGTGAACGGTTTTTCATTTAGCGAAGTACTATTGTGCTATGCAGTAATTTTAACTGCTTTTTCCCTAGCCGAGTGCTTTGTACGTGGTTTTGATGCTTTCGGTGGTATAATATCTAATGGCGAATTTGACCGTATTATGGTTAGACCAAGAAATGAAATTCTGCAAGTTCTGGCTTCTCGCATAGAGTTTTCGAGAATTGGTAGACTCCTTCAAGCAATAGCCATATTTATCTATGCTATACCCACGAGTGGTGTTATATGGAGCTTGGATAAGATTATAACTGTGATTCTGATGATTACAGGTGGCTTTTTTGTGTTCTCAGGTCTTTTTATCATATATGCTAGCATATGTTTTTTCACTATCGAAGGACTTGAATTCATGAATATCTTTACTGATGGCGGCAGAGAGTTCGGTAAGTATCCACTTAGTATCTATGGTGAAGGAGTGCTGAAATTTTTCACCTATATCGTTCCACTGGCTTTATTTCAATATTATCCGTTTTTATATCTCATCGGTAGAACTACTAATATAGTATACATGCTTCTACCGCTTGTTGGAATTCTATTTCTCATTCCTTGTCTTATGTTCTGGAGGATAGGTATAAGGCATTACAAGTCAACTGGATCGTGAGTCAGACTATGCTTTTTGGTGTACATATGCTTGAGAGCTTGTTACCTATGCCGAGTATGTGATAGAATTACCCTAATATTAGAAAAATATTAGAAATATCTTCTTGCTTTATTAGTGGATAGCAAATATTATAGGTTATGAGCTCAATTTTGGACAATGTAGAATGATCGGAGGATTTATATGAATGTACCCAACGCCCTTACTATAGCCCGTTTTTTTATGGTAGGTGTTTTTCCCTACCTTTATTTCAATGATGGGATAGCTAATAATAAGGCATGGGCATTTGTAGTTTTCATTTTAGCTGGAATAACCGATGTGCTGGATGGATGGATAGCCAGGCGTTACAACCTGATAACCAAATGGGGCAAGCTGATGGATCCTTTGGCTGATAAGTTGATGCTTCTAATGGTTCTCGTTTGCCTGGCCCTTGATAAAGTAATTCATTACTGGGTTATTATTATCATTGCATTAAAAGAGCTCCTTATGATATTGGGAGCAATATTCCTCTTAAAAGAGCGTGAGGTAGTTGTACAAGCAAATGTTTATGGTAAATTGGCAACATTTATGTTTTACCTTGCAGTCACTGCTTTGATTTTTGAGTTTCCCTATGCAAAATACTTACTATTAGCTGCCTTAATAAGCACGATTTTAGCATTAATACAATATGCAGTTTTGAATTTTAAGGGGAATAAAGATGGGACAAGAGACGTCAAGAGAAAAAAAGATTGACAAAGTACACAAATTCGATATAATTTGGGTATAATAGTAAAGATGATATTTTGGCAATGACAAAGAGGAGTACACGCCAGCATCCAGCAGAGAAGGAAGTTCACCGGCTGAAAGATTTCCTAGGAGGGCAACGTGGAAGGTCGCTTTGGAGCCTTGCAATTGTTAAGTAGCAGTTTGCACGGGTGCTTCCGTTACAAAGCATAGAGTGCCGTTTGGTTGATGTTATCATCAAGCGGAACAAAGGTGGTACCACGAAGTAGCTTTCGTCCTTTAGGATGAAGGCTGATTTTATTTTTGGAGGTTTCAGATATGGGAGAAAAGAGTAATATAGCAAAAACATATGATCCTAAGCAAGTGGAAGATCGACTTTATAATGAATGGGAAGAGAAGGGGTACTTTCATGCTGTAGTTGATGAAAGCAAGGAGCCTTTCTGCATTGTGATTCCACCGCCGAACATTACCGGTCAGCTTCATATGGGTCATGCATTGGATAATACTTTACAAGACATACTTACTCGCTGGAAACGCATGCAGGGATATTCTGCCTTGTGGTTGCCTGGTACGGATCATGCCAGCATTGCCACCGAAGTTAAGATAGTTGAAAAGCTGGCGGAGGATGGTCAAACCAAAAACGATATAGGTAGAGAAGGATTTTTGGAAGAAGCTTGGAAGTGGAAAGAGCTTTATGGTGGTAGGATTATTAATCAATTGAAGAAATTAGGCTCCTCCTGTGATTGGGAAAGAGAACGCTTCACCATGGATGAAGGCTGCAGTAAGGCAGTTACAGAGGTGTTTATTCGCCTGCACGAAAAGGGTTTGATTTATCAAGGTGACCGTATTATCAACTGGTGCCCCGAATGTAAAACAGCTCTTTCTGATGCTGAGGTAGAATATGAGGAAAAACAAGGCTATTTCTGGCATATTGCCTATCCAGTAAAGGATAGTGATGAAAACATTGTAATAGCTACTACTCGTCCAGAAACCATGCTGGGAGATACAGCAGTTGCTGTTGATCCAGATGATGAAAGGTACCAGCATTTAATTGGAAAGACTGTAGTTCTTCCGCTTATGAATAGAGAGATTCCTGTAATCGCAGACACTTATGTAGATAAGGAATTTGGCACGGGTGTAGTAAAGATTACCCCTGCCCATGACCCAAATGACTTTGAAGTAGGTTCTCGTCATGATTTACCAATTATACGTGTTATGAATGATGATGGTAGCATGAATGTCAATGCGGGTAAATATGAGTCAATGAATCGATACGAAGCCCGTAAGGCCATTGTTGAGGATCTGAAGGGTTTAGGGCTCTTAGTGAAAATAGAGGAGCATAAACACAATGTAGGTGAGTGCTATCGTTGCTCTACCACAGTTGAGCCCATTGTATCTAAACAATGGTTTGTAAAAATGAAGCCCTTGGCAGAGCCTGCTATTGATGTAGTGCGTTCAGGAGAAATTAAATTTGTTCCACAGCGTTTCGAGAAGACCTATTTCAACTGGATGGAAAATGTACGTGACTGGTGTATTTCCAGACAGCTTTGGTGGGGACATCGTATACCAGCCTATTATTGTGAAAAATGTGGGGAAACTGTTGTAGCCAAGGAAATGCCGACTAAGTGCAGCTGCGGGCATGATCAATTTAAGCAGGATGAAGACGTACTGGACACCTGGTTCAGTTCAGCGCTTTGGCCTTTTTCTACACTAGGTTGGCCAGAAGAAACTGAAGAAGTAAAATACTTCTATCCCACCAGTGTTTTAGTTACTGGTTACGATATTATTTTCTTCTGGGTTGCTCGGATGATTTTTTCAGGCCTGGAGCACATGGGTGAAATACCCTTCGACGATGTTCTATTTCATGGAATTGTGAGAGATTCTCAGGGAAGAAAGATGAGCAAGTCTCTAGGTAATGGAATTGACCCTCTGGAAGTTATCGACGAATATGGAGCAGATTCCCTACGCATGAGTTTAATTATCGGGAATACACCAGGAAATGATATGCGATTTAACTATGAAAAGGTAGAGGCTAACCGAAATTTTGCCAACAAGATATGGAATGCTACTCGGTTTATTTTGATGAACCTTGAAAATATGCAAGGGAAAGCATTGAAGCCTGATAAAATGGAGATTGCCGATCAATGGATAATAAGCCGATATGAGCGCCTGGTTGGGGAAGTAACAGATAACTTAAATAAATATGAGTTGGGATTGGCAGCTCAGAAAATCCATGATTTCACTTGGAATGAATATTGTGACTGGTACATTGAGTTAGTTAAACCTAGGCTTTACGGGTCAGACGACTCAGCAAGAGGTACTGCTCTATATACTCTTGTTTATGTACTATCCAACACTCTAAAGCTTCTTCACCCATTCATGCCCTTCATTACAGAAGAATTATGGCAGCATCTGCCTCATGAGGGAGAGAGCATCATGATTTCTTCCTGGCCTACTGAAAACAAGGCAGAGATAAATAAGAAGGCAGAAGATGAAATGCATGCTATTATGGATGCCATTCGATCCATTCGTAATATCAGGGCAGAGATGGAGGTAGCACCTTCTAAAAAGGCTAAGCTAATAATTGTAGCTGAGCCACAGGCTGTATCTGTGTTCGAGAATGCTAAGCTTTATTTAGAAAAGCTAGCTAGTGCATCGGAAGTAATGGTTCAAGACAGCAAAGAGGGAATTCCTGCCAATGCAGTATCAGTTGTGACAGATAAAGCACAAATATTCATTCCTTTAGAGGACTTAATTGACTTTGATAAGGAAATGGAACGCCTAGCAAAGGAGAAAGAAAACCTTGAAAAAGAGCTGTCTAGGGTTAATGGAAAGCTGTCTAATGAGAAATTTGTGAGCAAGGCACCAGAGGCAGTTGTACAGGAAGAAAGAGAAAAGAAGGAAAAATATCAGAATATGATGGATAAAGTGTTGGAGCAGATTTCCAATATGGAAAAAATGAAAACTATTAGTTAGTATACCAATTAAAGAAGATAGGAAGAAAGATATGAATTATGATGAAGCGGTTCAATATATACACAATACAGTGAAGTTTGGTTCCAAGTTAGGCTTAACCAACATAACTGAGCTGCTGAAACGGCTGGGAAATCCTCATAAAAAGTTCCCATCCGTTCATGTTGCTGGAACCAACGGAAAAGGCTCTGTAACTTCTATGACAGCCAGTGTTTTGCATCAAGCTGACTATAAGGTAGGGATGTTTATTTCCCCTTACCTGGAGAAGTTTACAGAGCGGATTCAGGTAAATTTTGAAGAGATACCTGAAGAAGAGCTGGTTCTCCTTGTAGAGCAGGTAAAAGAACAAGTAGATGGCATGGTGCGAGATGGCCACAACCATCCGACTGAGTTTGAGATTGTAACCACCTTGGGGTTTCTTTGGTTTGCCAAACAGAAGGTAGATATTGCTGTAGTGGAGGTAGGGCTAGGTGGCAGACTGGATTCCACTAATGTGATAAACCCACTGGTTTCCGTCATAACATCCATAAGCTATGACCACATGCGTGTGTTGGGTAGCACCCTTTCGGAGATAGCTTTTGAAAAGGGTGGAATTATCAAGCCAGGCGTGCCTGTGGTATCATATCCACAGCAGGCAGAAGCAGGTAAGGTTATTAAGGAGCTGGCTGCAGAACGTGGCTGTTCTTACTATGAGGTTTTACCGGATCAAATCAAGGAAAAAGATACTGGGCTTTCAGTACAGCATATTGATTTTACTTTTCAAGGAAATACCTGGGAGAATTTAGCCATACATCTTCCAGGGAAGCATCAGCAGTTAAATGCAGCTTGTGCTATTACAGCCTTACAGGTTTTGAAGGAAAAGGGTTTTAATATTACTGATGAAATCCTTTATGCTGGTTTGGACCAAGCACGTTGGCCAGGTCGATTAGAGGTCATGGGAGAGAATCCAACCATTTTGCTAGATGGTGCTCATAATCCATCAGGAGCCCAGGCTTTGGCTGATGCCATACGTCTTTATTTTCCCGATAAGCAGATTTATTTAATATTAGCTGTGTTGCATGATAAAGATGTGAGTGGGGTAACCAACATTCTTTGCTCTGTGGCAGATCGAGTAATTGTAACTAAACCGGATAGCCCTCGTGCTACTTCTCCTGAGGAGTTGGCTGCTATTGTCGAAAAACATCACTCTGATGTGACAATTAGCGAGAGTGTACCAGAAGCAATAAGTATGGTTACAGATTGGGCGCAAGCTGATAAAGGCAAAATGGATGATAATAGTAATGATTCAAATGATAAGGTAATTATAATTAGTGGTTCTTTGTATCTTGTAGGAGAAGCTAGAACTATCCTCAGGCAAAGGCTAGAGTGATAGATTCCTCATTACATTCGGAATGACAAGATTTAATCGGAATACAAAAATCGTAATGACAACATATAAAAATATGGAATCCTAAATTAAGGATTCCATTGTTTTTTTATAGACTTCAGGAGCTTTCGCTCTCCAATTTGAGCAAATGATTTTTGCCTGTTTGGAATTGGTTACATTGACCTTTAGCTCCATTAGATTTATGGATCCTTCCATGACTCGAAGTGTTACTTCATATTCCTGATCATCCAACTGCTTGTAATCAGCTGTCAGTTGGTTTTCATTGCGTAGGCGTATCCTGTTTTCTTCTGCATAGATTAAAATATCTTGCTTGGTATGATGCTCTATTCTAGAATGGAAAAAGCTTAAAACCTCACTACCTTTTTCTGTTATTGAATAGTAATGGTTTTGGCGGCCTTCCATATACGCCAAATGAAGCGATTCCACTAATTCGACCAAAAGCTGTTGCAGATCAAAATAATTCATCAAATAATTCTTGATGAAAAACTCGATAATCTGCTCATTAGTCAAAGGAATCCCCAGAGTTTGAACATAATACAATATGGAAAGCTTGTTATCAGCCAATTCGGCTATTTTCATTAATATTCACCTTCAAAAATTAAGTAATCCAATTATAGCACAAAATTACGGAAAAGGAAGGATTAATATCTCAACAATATAAAAATATAATATATGTAAATATATAGGTATAAGTAAGCTTAAGCCAATGCTTTATTAGTAGGGGTATAATACTGAGCTTGGGCTTGCCACATTTCACTGTACTTACCTGGGATCTTAACTAACTCTTCATGGGTTCCCGATTGTACAATCTCGCCATGATCCATAACAATAATACGGTCGGCTATTCGTGCGGAACCTAGACGGTGAGTTACAATAATGGAGGTCACTCCTCTTGAAATATCTGCAAAACGCTTGTATAGACGTGTTTCCTCTATTGGGTCAATAGCTGCCGTTGGCTCATCGAGAGCAATTAGCTTATGATTACGGAATAACCCCCTTGCAATAGCAACTTTTTGCCATTGCCCGCCGGACAGATCCGCACCTCCGTATTCCTTAGAGAGGATCGTATGTGTGCCTTCCATATTTCCCCATTCCATATCCATATCTGATAGGATATCCTTTACCTGCCGTGCCGTTTTATCATCATCTGAAGGATCCAGAAAATAGCTCATAGACTCTGAAATTCCACATTCCATATTTTCAAGATCACTTATTGCTATGTTTTCCTTTAAGGTCAACTTATAACGAGCATATTCCTGAAATACAGCTGAGCTGTTTTCAAAAAGTGATGTAGGAGAGCTTTTTGCGGTGTCTATCTCGTCATATAACACTTGTCCAGATGAAGGGAGATATAGGCCAAGCAAAAGCTTTACTAAAGTAGATTTTCCTGAACCGTTTTCCCCAACGATTGCAAGGGTTTCATTTGTTGGAATAAAGAGATTTACATTTTTAACGGAGGGTTCTGTGGCTAATGGATACTTAAATGACACGCTATTTAAGGTAATTCCATTAGTAACACTGCATGTGAGTTCTTCACCATCACGTTCAGGAGAATCAATATAGCGGATGAAGTTTTGAACCAATCCAATATTACGTGTTATATAGCCTATCCGATTAATAATCAGCTCCTCAAGAGAAGCAAAGAATGCGTTTATAGCTGCGAATACAGCTGCAAAAGCACCAACACTAATTTTCCCAGAAACAGTTGAACTGATAAGAAGAACCAGTATGATTATAAAACCTATCAAAGAAACTCCTTTACTCAGCATATCAATTAGGCCACCACGTCGTTCGGCCTTCCACTCTGCCCGATTATAAAGAGTAAGTGCATTTATATATAAGCTTTTAAAATACGGAAATGCATTTAGAAGACGTATCTCTTTAAAATATTCCCGGGTACACATACAATCTTGAAAATAATTAGTTTCACGTCTAATAGGTGCGGATTCATCTTCTAGCTTTGAAAACACACCAGTTCTCAGAAATTGTGCAAGTAACACTGGGATAAAGACAAGGAGAGGAGTAATGACGAATATCGGCTGTAGGTTAAAGAGGTACCATGACATAACAATGAACTGTGTCAGATACTTAAAAACTGTGGCGTTTATTAATATGTAAATAAACATCAATCTCCAATGACCTAAGCCACCCTTCTCCATGTCATCTAAATACTTAGGATCTTCAAACAAGATAGGATCCATCCTGCCAGTTTTAAGATTGAGAAGCTCAGTTAATAGCCCAGTAGTGTAGCGAGTAAAGTAGTGCTGTACTATGTTATCTAAACCACTTACAATGTGAGTGACAATAGTATATATGCCAAGGAAAAGTCCCGAAAGAATCGCCAGGCGCATCTCATATCCATTATTAACAGCTTCGCTCACTAGGTCGAAAAAATTTTGTGTGACCAATGGCGTAAATCCTAGTAGAAGCCCCATAGCTAATGCTGTTAATGCTATTAGAATGATAGACCAGGGCTTTGCATATTTCCATATAGTAGTAAGGGATCGTTTAAGTATCGTCCTCATTGGGATAGTGGAATTTTCCTTTTTCACAGTAAAACCTCCTTTAAGCAACATACCAACTCTGCTGACTCTTATACATGGTGGAATATGTGCCCTTCTTTATCATAAGTTCTTCATGGGTGCATTCTTCGGTAATTTTACCATCCTCGAGTACAAAAATGACATCTGCAAGCTTTGTAGAGCCGAGTCTATGACTAATAAATATAGTGGTTGAGTTGGCACTTATTTTATTAAATTGCTTGTATACCTGACTTTCACTAATTGGATCTAGAGCTGCAGTAGGTTCGTCAAGAATCTTAACTGGAGCGGCACTAGCCAGAGCTCTTGCCATGGCAATACGTTGCCACTGTCCACCTGAAATATCAAGACCACCCTCATAAATCTTACCAAGCTTTGTCTCTAATCCCTCTGCAAGAGATTCCACAGTTTCCCCAAGACCAGATAGTTGTAATGCATTTACTACATCGGAATCGCTAATGCTACTGCGCCCCATGGCTATGTTATCTCGGATAGAGAGGGAAAACCGTGCATAATCCTGAAAAACAACAGCGAAATAGCGATGTAATTTATTTGTTGGAATTCTATGGAGCTCAACCCCGTCTATGAGGATTTCTCCCCTGTAATTATCGTATAAGCCTGTTAAAAGCTTGGTTATGGTGGTTTTTCCTGCCCCGTTTTGTCCAACGAAGGAGTAGTGTTTATCCTTCTCCATCACGAAAGATACGCCATTGAGTATATTGTAATCTGTACCAGGATATGCAAAGCTTACATCACGAAACTCCAGTTGTTTAAAGCTTAGGGGGTTCCCATCAAGCTCCTCATTACTCTCATCCACCTCGCTTAGATGACAAAACGCAGTTAAGTCTTTAAAAAATTCTCGATACTTTGCTATAGCGAATAGGTAGTAAGATAGATCCCAGGACAGAGTCTGACTCAATGAAAAAAGTACAGTCACCAAGGATAGAAAA
>JAAZEK010000278.1 GCA_012512335.1 Clostridiales bacterium
AAGTAAAATAATAAATATATTCCAGTCGCTGTTGCCATCACGAATCAATCTAGAGCTCATCTCAGCTGAAAATACTACACCTTCCAAACTCACTTCGTTCAGACAGTGAAAGGTGCTTAACGCATTTTCTGCTGATATTCGCTAAGATTGATAATCGTTCCTGCAAAGGCTCCTTACATATGATTTATTATTCTAGCGTGAACAGTAACCATATCTAAATCTTGCCAAATTTATACACTCTATACAATCACATAAAAATCATTCATGAAAGCTATCTCTTGTGTTATAATTAGTACGATTTATGTAATAAGACTTTTGGTCTTATTTGAAGGATTTATTGAAACGGTGCGAAGTAAGCCGATTCACGGCTTACACTTATGTTTTAATAAAAACTAATAAAGAAACAAAGTCTCAGGACTAAACCAAAGAGTTACAGGAAGGAGTTGGCCATGGAGATAAAATCTATTAAAAAATTGAAGTTATATGGATTTAATAATCTGACTAAGACTTTAAGTTTTAATCTATATGATATTTGCTATGCAAACACTTTGGAGCATCGCAAAGGATATATAGAATATATAGATGAACAATATAATGCTGAAAGGCTTACAAGTATCCTCTCAGAGGTAGCCAATATTTTAGGTGCTAATGTTCTTAATGTGGCAAAACAAGACTATGATCCCCAAGGAGCTAGCGTTGCTATCTTGATTTCTGAGGAAAATATGATCACTGAAGAAACCTTAGGTCAGCAAATTTCAGAAAGCCCTGGCCCATTGCCCAACTCTATTGTAGGACATCTGGATAAGAGTCATATTACCGTACACACCTATCCAGAGAGCCATCCGGATGATGGAATAAGCACCTTTCGCGCTGACATCGATATTTCAACCTGTGGTCATATAACTCCTTTGAAAGCTTTGAATTATCTTATTCATACCTTTCAACCAGACATGGCTACCATTGATTATCGAGTAAGAGGCTTTACCCGCAATGAGAGTGGTAAAAAATTTTATATCGATCACAAGATTAATTCAATACAGAATTATATTGAACTGGAATCCCGGGATCGTTATCAAATGATAGATGTTAATGTTTATCAGGAAAAGATTTTTCATACTAAGATGCTGTTAAAGGAATTCAATCTAGATAATTATCTATTTGGTACTGGAAAGAAGGAATTAAAACCAGGTGAAGCCAGAAAAATAAGAAATAAACTTAAACGGGAAATGCACGAGATTTTCTATGGGCGAAATATTACCAATGCATAATTATACAGTTTCGTCTCCTTTTTATAATAAATTTCATAAAATTAAGATAAAAAGAAGGATTACTTTGACGAATGGCGAATGTTAGCAAGGGGTATTTGCTTTGTCATTACCTGTAAAAAAGTTAATGAAAAGTTAATAAAAAGTAAAGGGGATTGCATACACTTATGGTAGATGTTCAAAATATAGAAGAATATCAGTTGCTACTGAGCAAAATACCAGGAGTCATAAGTTCCAAAATAGTAACTGACGAAAACGACAATCTGATAGAGATTCATATCCTCTCTGATATCAGTCGCAGTCCCAAGCAAATTGTACGTGATATTCAGTCTGCCTTACTAGCCAATAACAATCTGCATGTGGATCATAAAATCATCAGCATAGCTCAGATTGAAGCTAATGAAATTGGCATAAAAGATTTGCGTTTGAGCATTGATAGCATCCAAATGTTTTCCAGACAAGCGAGGATAGAGGCTCGAGTCATTCTAAAAAAGGACGATCAGCTGTTTGAGGGTACATCTGTAGGTGGAAACTCATCCCTAGGTAGAATTCGGATTGTAGCAGAAGCTACCCTAAAAGCAGTTCATCAGTTTTGCAAGAAGGAGTTTGTATTTGTATTATCTGATGCTCAACCAATAACTTTAGCCAATCGCAAAGTAATTACTGTTTCCATTTTGCATTTCACCGAAAAAAGCGATGAGTATTTAAGCGGTTCCGCCTTTATCAATAATGATGAAAACGAAGCGGTAGTAAAAGCCACATTGGATGCAATAAACCGGAGATTGTTTAAATATTGTACTAAGTAGTTCAAGTAGTTTGTTAACATTAGACTCATAGTCAAAACATCATAAATAATCTAGCGGAGCGGATATAGCCTGTCTAAATAGCGGAAGACAGAGAAAACAATTGGAGGGCTATATCTAACATGAAAAAAATTAAAGAGTCTGTTTTCACTGTACTTATGGGATTAGTTTCCTTGCTACTTGCCAGTGGCGCAATGTTTACTATCAGAGGTTAAAAAATAGACTAATGTACTTACTTTATGATGTTTTGACTTTTTTAATTACTTTAGGAGAATAGTGAATATGAGTAAATTAAGCAATAAGTTAATTTCAGCTATTTCAATATTAAGCATTGTTAGTTTCATAATTCTAGGCTACTGTATCCATCAATTGGATACCAAAGATATTCCTCTTCTATTGTTCTGGGTGTTTCTTGGTGCGCTTTTTGAATCCTTGCCTATTTATTATGCTAAAGGTCGTGCAGTTAGCGTAACCTTTGCTATATTTGTAGCATCGCAACTGAGTCACGGTACATATTTTACGACTATCGTTGCGGCTATCTCTACCGTACTTGTATATATTAAAAACGATGATGGTACTGTTACACATCCATTCAACCTGCCAATTCGTTTTACCTTAATCAATTTCTCCAACTTTGCTATTTCCATGTTTATATCAGGTTCTGTCGTTCAGATTTTCAAGAATGCTTGGACCCCTATATTCAACACAACAGCTATGTCAGCATGGCTTACTGTGATATTAGTAGCAATCTTTATATTCTTAGTTTTCCTATTAAATTCTACTATTATGTCTCTCTATGCCTCACTGATATCCAATAGTTCCTTTCGAAAAATATGGGTTACCAACACTTTATGGGCATTACCTAATTTTATTGCTATTGCTCCCCTAGGTTTCTTTCTTCATAGAATATATGAGTTTCCAAATGGATTCATCTATATTCTTATGATTTTAGGACCTATTCTTTTGTCTCGTTATTCATTTAAGCTTTATCTAGATGTTAAAGAGCAACACTACAATACTATAAAAACCCTTACAGCTGCTATAGAAGCAAAGGATGAATATACAGAGGGTCACTCCCGTAGAGTGGAGCATTATGTAGAACAAGTGTCTGAAAAAATGAAGCTTCCTCCCAATCGCATAGAGTCTATAAAAGTAGCGGCCTTGCTTCATGATATTGGAAAGATCGGGGTTAGGGATTCTATCCTTGGAAAACCTGGTCGACTAACTGATAAGGAATATGAAATTGTTCAACAGCATCCATCTATAGGGGTCCGAATTCTAGAAGAAGCTAATTTATCTCAAGAAATTGTTGATGCTATCCTTCACCATCATGAGCACTATAATGGCAACGGCTATCCAGACAAACTAAAAGGTGATGAAGTGTCGCTTCATGCATATATCATAGGTGTTGTTGATGCATATGACGCGATGACTTCTGACCGTCCATACCGTAAAGCCTTATCAAAGGAAAGAGCTATCTCTATTCTTATTGAGGAAAGAGGAAAACAATTCCATCCAGAGGTGGTGGATACACTTGTATTCATTTTAAACAGTGAGAAAGAAGAAATCACAAGAGAAGCAATAGTAGAAAGTCAATCGGAGGTAGCAGCAACAGCTGAAATAGGAGAAGTAAATGATATAGTGGAAACCATATCCCTTAAAAGCGCAAGCTTAGCTGAAGATCAGCATGAATATGAAATTAAGAATAAATAGCGGATTTTGAAAAGAGGACACATTTCTTATGATTTTTGTTACACTAGCTGTAGGCATCATAATTGGGTTAATCAGAGGTGGTAAATTCTCAAATGCAAGGGACCTCAAACTCGTCCGTCCTTGGCTGATTTTTTTATCAGTAATACTTGAAGCCTCGCTTAATATTCTAATGAAAAATGATCTTGGAATTACACAATTTATGGTCTTTTTATGGGTTTGCATGCAATATTTACTTTTGTTCCTGTTTATCTGGTTTAATCGAAATTTACCTTATATCTGGATAATCGGCATAGGCACCTTTCTAAATGCTTTGGTCATTTTACTAAATAGCGGGTCTATGCCTTTAATTGATATCAGTCCTTACATAGG
>JAAZEK010000279.1 GCA_012512335.1 Clostridiales bacterium
GCCATACCTTTTTCCAATTGGAATCGGCCAGCCATTTCAAGCAAGGCTAAAAGCTTATGGTTCGTATTATCTAATTCACTCTTCTCTTTTTGTAAACTATGTAGCTGATCAAGATTCATAACTCCACGATTAAGTAAATTGTAGGGAATAATATAAAAAAGAATTAGTCCGATCCCATTGATAATAAGCATGTCACTTATATTCAGTATTGCATCTGCTACACTTTGTACAGCTGGTAAAATTGCTAAGAATCCTACCACCACTCCAATAATTCCTCCAAGCAAACCTCGGATTCCAAATAGAAAATGCAAAGTAAACACAGGGATACACAAGCAAATCAAAAAAGGGCTGTTCAATCCTCTGCTTATAGGAATAAATATTAGGGTAACTAATATGTCAGCGACAGAAATCAGTATGCGACCTGCGGAAATTTTCATAATTAACCAATACATGCCAAGCACTATAATATGATACAGTGCATAGCTTAACAGAACAACATCCCGGGGGAACTGTCCCCACCCATCTGTCTGCAAAGTAAGAACTATACTGAATAGTAGCAAGCAAATCCTAATCAGTAGCATAGTAATAACAGGCGTCTTTTTCAAGGTGATTCCTCCTATAATTAAAGGCTTTATGAGCTTTTTATGGGCTATTTTCTTATTCCATAATAAATTACTAAATCCCTACATTTCCCAGATTATTTCCCATTATTTTGTATTGACACCATAATGTAACATTCGATATAATTTGACAAATATTTCAAGTATAAAATTTATGCTAATCTTGTTCTTTCCTATTTAATATGATAAAATTTACTTTATATTACTGATGCTTGTGTAAGTTTGTGTATAGCAATATAGCTAGTGACTCAGAGCTGCAATTAATCGAAAGGTAGGATTGATGTTGAAAAAATTTTGTTTGCTATTATTATCCCTTATTATCTTAATCATACCCTTATCTGCTCATGCAATGCCCGCTCCATTGACAAGGGTAAATTCTAATGTCAAGATCTTTGAAGACAGCAACATCCAAATTGTATCTTACGAAGCTTATCATAAAGTTGAATCCAATCTTACAAAAACCAATGTCACTTTAGTGTTGAAAAATACTGGTGAAGATGCTTTGTCAAGATTTACTATAGGCATACCTGCCCATTTTTCAGAAGACTTAGTCCCAGTTAATGAAATTCAAGTCTATATGGACGGAGTGCAACAAAAACTTACTTCCCGAAGGGATATAACTGAAGAAGACAGTTCTTTTACCGACATACCTAGAAATTGGTTAACCTGGAGGTTTAATCTTGAGCCAGAAGAGCATAAGGTAATTGAGTTCTCCTACGAGACTGAAAACCTATTAAGAGACGATAGTAGCTATGAAGTTTACCTTTCCTTTGAATTTTTAAAAGCTTGGTCTAATACACCTCTAAACATCCAATTTACTTTGGATTTCGGAGATGCTGCACCATATATATTTAACCCCAACCCCTCTTTTCTTCCTCATGAATATGATGGCAGAGGTCGTTTAACCTGGCAGTACAAAAATAATTATCCACCTGTGTCAATCCAGGTCCCCTATCAATCCTTAGATCATCTGGCTAGCGAATACTTAAACACACAAGCTAACAATGATCCTTTGATTAGAAATATAACGGAATCCATTAGCAAAAAGTCTTACGATGATGCCATCAAGCTAATTGATGAATACTTAAATACAGTCACTGAGTCTTCATTAAAATATGAACTATTGTTTCTTAAAGCCATTTCTCATCAAAGCTTGCAACAGCATAGGGAGGCAATAGTTCTCTTTGATCAGTTAGATAATCAATCTATGTTTGGACAATGGGGGGAAAGTTTTAGGAATCGGATTATATTTGACAAATATAAGTATATGAAGTCTAATCAAGCATCTAATGCTGACATGTATGCTTACATGAATTCTGCTAAGAACAACATCATGGATAACGGCGTATTTTTGATGTGGATGGAAGATGAGCTAAAATCAATAGAGCCTCCTCCTAGCCCAAAACCTACACCTGCTCCGTCAGAGACTGCATCCCATGAAAACGATGATTCTACTAAAGATAAAGAGAATGAGCTGATTACTTCAGTAAACATCGGAGGATATGAAATAGCAGTTGAAATTATCTTCATAGGAATTTTGATACTGATATTTGTGCTAGTATTGATTTTACGAAGAAAAAAAAGAAGAAGAAATAGAGGCTACTTATTCAAGTAGCCAGAGGGATATGACATCTATGAAACTACTATTTATTATTAACCCTATTGCTGGAAAAGGGAGAACTAAAGATTCCATTCCCATTATAAAAAGCTTCTGCAAACAACGAGAAATTGAATGCACAATCATGGAAACCTCAGGGCCTAGAAATGCTACACAGCTTGTGAAGGAGCATTGTTTTGATTACTCTGCTGTGGTAGCAGTTGGTGGAGACGGAACTGTCTTGGAGGTAAGCAATGGATTGGCTGGCACAGATATTCCCTTGGGTATCTTACCTTTGGGTAGAGGTAACGACTTTGCAAGGGCGATGAATATCCCTATTGATTCTGCCCAGGTGGAAAAGGCACTGGAAATTATTGCAGAAAACGCAGCACAATACGTGGATCTTGTCGCTTTTAACGGTAGAGTTTTTCTAAATATAGCAAGTGTTGGATTTGATGCAGAAATTATACATGACCTTCATAAGGTTAAACGATTTGTCAAGGGTAGGGCAGCATATTTGATATCGGTCTTTTTGAAATTTCTCACATATAAGCCAAAAGATGTTGAATTGCTGATAGATGGTGAGAAGATAGCATCTAAGGTTTTTCTGACTGCTGTTTGTAATGGTATATGTTATGGCGGAGGTATGATGATCAACCCTAAGGGTTCTGTTACCGATGGTCTGTTGGACGTTATAATGATAAGTCCAGTCCCACGATATAAAATACCATTTTTGCTGTTGAAGTTTATAAAGGGAAACCATCTCAACTTGCCCTATGTAACAAGCTACCAATGTAAGGAAATTGAGATTTCATCTCCACAGCCCCTAGCAGTCAATGTAGATGGAGAATCACCCATGAATACGCCAATAAGCTTGATGATAAAACCATTATCCATTCGTGTATTTGGAAATACTTAAGAGGAGGAAGGTCAAATGGAGCAACTGCTAAATTTCCTACGCATTTATAGTCTTGAGATTACATTAGCTGCAGCTATCCTGTCTTTAATCTCCTTTATATTACTAGCATATAACCTTATGAGAACCAATAAGATTATGCGTAAATATAAACGCTTAATGAGAGGCGTAGATAACAAGAACTTAGAGATTATGTTATATAAGCATTTAGATGCCCTAGAAGCAGGCATGAGTAAAATAGATGATCTAGACCAGTCATATTCCGCACTAAACAAGCGTTTGAGACGAAGTATACAAAATGTCGGTGTTATCCGTTATAATGCTTTTGATGGTATGGGGAGCGACCAAAGCTTTTCCCTAGCACTTTTAGATGAGAATAGTGACGGTTTTGTTTTAACCAGCCTATACGGGCGCAACGCCTCTACTACCTTCGCCAAACCCATAAAAGGAATGCAGTCTAGCTACCCATTATCTGATGAAGAGAAGAAAGCCATTGAACAAGCTTTTTAAACAAGCTTTTAAGTGAAAATAAGTATAAAAGAAACACCTTCCTGACATAATATCAATACTATGTTACTGGAGGTGTTTCTTTGAAAATAATTGCTTTGGAAAGAGGCTTGGAAGCTCTTAAGCTTATACTTGAGGAAGAAGGTTACCATACAGTATTTGCAGATGAAATGGATACATGGGTATCAGCATATATATATCATGATAATAATGCGTTGGGTAAGCAGAGCCTACACAGCTCTTTTAACAGCAGTTTTATGTCAAACAAGGTCGAGGCAAATACAGGTGTACTATTGATACAAGCTGGTGATAAAACTCCCGAACAAATTATTTACATGATAGAAAATCGAGTTTATAGCCCCTTGTTCGATTACTAAGTAACACTTAGTTCTCCCTCATTATTTCCTTCAAGCTTTGTTAGAACACCTATAAATGGCTTTTGTTTTGGCAAAGCTTTTATGTTACCATCTTTTATAAATTTCCATATAATAAAATGAATTCCGCTACTGATAGTATCAGCCATTCTCATTACTAAGTTTAATCTGGTGTTTTGTAATACAAGGTACTCCATAAATCCACTCATGTTAACTACTCCAATTATATACATATGTCCTACCTCGGGCAAGGACTTATTCACACCAGCACCAGGACGTAATGGACCATCTCCCATGCATATTTTCCCCACCCTTTCAGTCTTTCCTAAGCATGCATCAATAGCAATGATGAAAGGCTTTGAATGATTTCCTTCAATTTCTTGTATTACATTTGTCAAATTCTTAGCATGGACAGGATGATCCAAAGTTCCATATATCGTTATTCTATTGTAAGGAATCAACTTAAGCTTATGTCCTACTAATGGTCCTAGACAATCTCCTGTTGATCTATCTGTACCGATGCATAGTATGACTACATCATCAAATTTTTCTGTGAATAATTGGCTGAACAGTTTTTCAAAACCTCTACTGAAGAGAGTTAAAGCATGTGCTTGATTTACATCCATAGATATTTCGTCGTGTTTCCTCTCCATACTAACCTCCTAAATAGCATACATTTCCTTTTATTTTGCCTCCTTACTTTTATTTTATGTATAGGAATCGTCCACTTATGACTGCCATAGTCCATGAGCCCTGTACCCATTATTATTAAAGCAGTTCTTTATGAGGGATTAGTGATACATGCAGGAATTTGCTGATTTATAGCGAATTTATCTACGATAGTGAACTCGTTTTGCTTATAGCAAAACATAGGGATTCAGATGGAGACTCTATTTCACCTGAATTAATAAGTGTGAGCGCGCCACTTATATAAGCGGGCGTCTTGTCGATGGATCAATATAGTAAAAGGATGAATAAACAGTCATGAAAAGCAAAACAAAACTAATTCTTACAACGGTGCTAATTATAACCATAGCTTCCGTTTATCTCCTCGTTTCTAATTTACAAAATCAGACAGAGGTCTACCCTGTCCTTTCCACAGATCCAATAAATATTAATGGACAAGATGATCTACACTTTTTTAGTGATGGGTGGATAGTATGTGGTTCTCCATCTCGGTTCTACAATTGGGATGAAACTAGTATGGAGCCTCCTTTAAGTCAAGATGATCTATCAGCTGAAAATGATCAGATCCATATAACAGCCCATACTAATAATTACATTCTCACGGACAAAAACCGTATTTATAATACAGAGACCGTGCCATATACACTGGTATACGAGAATGGTGATTTCTCAATTTGGGACTTGAAAGAATATTCTGAATTCTTGTTGATTTTGCGTATGGATGAGAAGGAAGTTATACAACCATATATTTTAACTAAGAATAGCGATTTTCTTATTTCTTTAGATGGAATTGGGGAGATGCAATATGTAGCGGCCGATTCACATAACAAGGATCTGTCTCTATTAACCATGAGTATAAATTCACCAGTTCCTATATCGCGAATTTTTCATTATGAAAATAGAGACGAGTTATATGGTGTACTGTCAATAGATAATCAACTAATATATAATATATACCGATTAGAGAATACAATAGTTTTAATAGGAATCAAGGATTTATTGTGTTACAATATGGAGGGAGATTTAATATGGTCCCAGCCCCACGATTCAGAGGGGCAATATGAAGTAGTTACCGGGAATAATAGCTTTTTGCTTTATTTCCCTGAAAAAAGCAAAATTGGAGAGAAGCTAGGAAATGCTGTGATTATTAATGGTGATGATTATGAAGTAAAAGTGTTCCCTAAGTATTTGTCTAATATATTAGAATATAAAAAGGGGTATCTTGCCTTAGAGTCTGACCACAGCATCGTTTTCCTAAGTCAGCAAGGGAAGATAACAAAAAAGCAGAAGCTACAAGCCCCGGTACACTGGATCACATTTGATACTAAGCGACCAGAGACTTTGTTTGTACGAACAAAAGAAAATATCCTGCAGTTATATTCAAGCGAAAAACAGGAGGACATTAAATGAATATAGTAGATATAGTAATTTTTTTAATTATGAGCGTAAGTATAATATTTGGTATGTATAATGGTTTGGTACTTTCCGCCTTGCATACAGTAGGTTTTTTTCTATCTTGGCTATTGTCTTTGATATTGTACCCTATACTTACAAGCACCCTATTGGAGAAGTTTCCTAAGTTATTAAACGCTGTTACTCTATATACAGAAGGTAGCGCACAAATACCAACAGTTGAAGAACGCATGGCGAAACTTAGTGATGTAAGCTTAGACAAGATTAGTGAAATATTAGAATAAATTCAACTCCCCAGCCCTTTTACCAGAATTCTGACAAATGATTTTTCTCAGAGCTTAGAAGGTATAGAAACACTTGGTGAGTATTTTGATTCAACTATGGCTATAACAGTAGTTAATATTTTCAGCTTCTTGTTTCTATTTATTTTAATTAAGCTAATTCTTACTGTGATAATATCTATCGGTAAAACTGTTGTTGATTTACCTGTTTTGAAAAAGTATGATAGCATAGCTGGCAGTGGTTTTGGTATTATAAGAGGTGCTTTTGTGGTGTATTTAGTTTTTGCATTAGTTCCTATAGTTATCGTACTTGCACCTGTTGATTTAATTAAGGAGTTTTTAGATGGTTCAAAGTTCGCAGACTTTTTCTTAAATTCTAATATATTCTCAAACTTTGTTAAAGGAAGATAAAAAATGTTTCACGTGAAACAACGAGTTTAA
>JAAZEK010000280.1 GCA_012512335.1 Clostridiales bacterium
AATACCTTACCCTTTCCAGTTTCATAGGCTTTCTGGATTTCATCAGTGCCAACGATTATGCCTCCTGTAGGAAAATCAGGACCTGGAATTATCTTCAGTAATTCATCTATACTAGTTTCTGGCTTATCCATAACAGCGATAGCACCGTCAATAACTTCTCCCAAATTATGAGGAGGTATATTGGTAGCCAATCCAACGGCTATACCGGAAGAACCGTTAACAAGCAGATTTGGATAGCGGCCCGGCAGGACATCGGGCTCTTTCATGCTGTCGTCAAAATTAAGACTGAAGCTAACCGTATCCTTCTCAATATCCCTTAACAGCTCTAGTGCTAGGGGGTTCATTCTAGCTTCTGTATAACGCATGGCAGCTGCGGAATCGCCGTCAATGGAGCCAAAATTTCCGTGTCCATCGACTAGGGGGTATCTCATATTAAAGTCCTGAGCCATACGTACCATGGCATCATATATGGAGGTATCTCCATGGGGATGATATTTACCCAAGGCATCTCCAACGATTCTAGCTGATTTCTTATGAGGTTTGTCAGGAGTAAGGCTCAATTCCTGCATAGTATAGAGAATACGCCTTTGAACAGGCTTTAATCCATCCTCAACTCTGGGTAGAGCTCGTTCCATAATGACATACTCTGCATAGGGCATCATGGATTCATGCATAACATTTTCCAGAGGCTTGTGAAAAACCTTGTCTGGATTCTGTACATAATTTTCTTCCTTCTTATTTCTTGCCATGAATTACACCCCCATTTCCTTAATTATATCTGTTTTGTTAAAGTCAGCATAATTGATGATATACTCTCGCCGTGAATCCACTTTGTCGCCCATAAGGATTGTTATAATCTTGTCCGCTTCGGCTGCGTCATCAATATCAACCTTAACAATAGAGCGTTTTGCTGGATTCATGGTTGTATCCCACAACTGTTCTGGATTCATTTCGCCCAGACCCTTGTATCTCTGAACGGAATATCCCTTACCCATTTTCTTTGCACTTGCAGTCAATTCCTCATTATTATAGCAATATTCTACCTTATTCCCTTTTGAAACCTTATACAATGGAGCCAAGCCTATGTATACATGACCATTAGTAATAAGCTCCTTCATATATCGAAAAAAGAAGGTCAGTAAAATAGCACGGATATGTGCACCGTCCTGGTCAGCATCAGCCATTATAATAACCTTGTTATATTTTAGATTTGCAATATTAAAATCTTCATCAATACCAGTTCCTAATGCAGAAATAATGGTACGAAATTCAACATTGGCTAATACTTGATCCAGACGTTTCTTTTCAGCATTCAAAGGTTTGCCCCGCAAAGGTAGTATTGCTTGAAACTGCCTGTCTCTTCCTTGCTTGGCAGATCCGCCAGCAGAGTCACCCTCTACTAAAAACAATTCGTTAATTTTAGGATTTCTTCCTGTGCAGCTGGCAAGCTTACCTACTAATGGTGCACCTTCCAAGCTGTTCTTCTTTCGGGTTATATCCTTGGCCTTTCTAGCTGCTTCCCTTACCTTAGCTGCACTTAAGGCTTTTTCCAATATAACTTTCAAGGTCTCTTGATGGTCTATATCCTCCAAATAAATTTGTAGGTTCTCTGTTACGATGGATTCCACAGCAGTTCTAGCTTCTGTATTTCCCAGCTTGGTTTTGGTTTGGCCTTCAAATTGAATATTATGCATTTTTATGGAAAGTACGGCTGTCATACCTTCCCTGAAGTCTTCTCCTATTAAGCCACCATTTTTCCCTTTAGGATTCTGCTTCTTTATAAAATCGTTAAGTACCTTGGTAACAGCTGTTTTGAAGCCTGTCTCATGTGTGCCACCTTCGCTAGTTGGAATATTATTAACATATGAGAATATACTTTCTGTGTATGAATCAGTATATTGTATGGCTATCTGAGCCTGTATACCGTCTCGCTCACCTTCAAAATATATGACTTCTGAATGCACAGTAGATTTATCTTCATTTAGATATTCAACAAAGTCAACCAATCCACCAGAGTAATGAAAAATCTTGCTTATGGCTTTTTCAGGTCTTTCATCGGTTAAAGTCATTTTAATGCCTTTATTGAGAAAAGCTAAATCCTTTAATCTTTTGGCAATTGCATCAAAATTCATACTAATGTCTTCAAATATTTTATCATCAGGGAGAAAGGTGATTTTCGTTCCCTGCAAACTGGTGGGTCCCAGCTTTTCCAGTTCTGAAACTGGATTCCCCACAAAATGTTTTCCATCTTTCTCATAGCTTTCATACCTCTGTCGGTATGCCTGTCCATCTACATGAACCTCTGCCTCTAACCATCGAGACAGGGCATTTACTACAGAAGCTCCAACTCCGTGAAGACCTCCTGAATAATTGTAATTGCTGTCATTGAATTTACCTCCAGCATGGAGCTGGGTAAAAACAACCTGTACACCTGAAATCTTCATGGTATCATGCATTCCTACAGGAATACCCCTTCCATCGTCTATAACCGTAACGCTATTATCACTGTTTAAAATAACGTCCACGGTAGTTGCAAACCCATTGGCTGCTTCGTCAACTCCATTGTCTACAATTTCCCATAACAGATGATGAAGCCCCCGTATACCTGTGGTGCCTATATACATACCTGGGCGCAAACGAACTGCGTCTAGGCCTTCTAATACTTGTATGTCATTTGCTTCGTAGGTCTTGGTCATATAGGTAGTAGTCCTCCCCTTTATAGAACAAATGTTCCTCTTGTGTTTATTTCCCATTATATCATGATTTCCTCAGTAATCAAGCAATTTAACAATAAGTTCCTTTATAAATGCGGTATAAAGGGTTTCGATTAATGCAATTCTATAAACTCCAGAGCTAATTTTATCTCATTTCTAACTGCTATATTACCTTCCTTGACCTCTGCATTAATGAGGGCGGTTTTTGCTTCTTCACCGCCTAATTTACCGATAGCCCATGCGCTGTGGGCCCTTATAACTTCATTAGGATATTGAAGTGTTTCGGCAAGCAAGGGTACATAGGACTGATCACCAGAATTCCCAGCTACGATAACAGCCATGGAAAGCACCTTCTGAGGCCTAGCATAGTTATTGCCTACTGTCTGGGCGATAGGGTTCATCAGCTTTTTCAATCCGGTTAAAGCGTTGGCTAATATAGCCCTGATATTAAAAACTTTCTTACTTTCTTCTGTTGACTCCTTTATATGAGTCAGCTTGCTGTTTTTGGGACATACCAGTTGACATTCTTCGCATCCCAACATTCGGTCGCCCATTTTCCCTCTTATTTCTATAGGTATAATCTCCGGTGATCCCATATGGAATCGCATGCATTTGCTAACTAGAATAATACCATCATCTGCAATAGCCTGTGTGGGACATGTATCTATACATCTAGTGCAGGTTCCACAGTCAGACATTTCCACTGTATCCATCTTATCACATTCTAAGGTATCCCATTTCAATTCAGCATTAGTGAGCATTGTGTGGAGTGTTATGAAAGAGCCAAATTTCGGATGATAAACAAGACCGTTTTTCCCATATTTCCCGAGGCTACTCTGATAAGAAAGTCGCTTGGCTGGAATTGGAGAGTCTACAACTATCTCATAGCCTTCATCGGCTAAGATAGCTCCTAACTCTTTCATAGCTTCTCTTCCTTTAGGATATGCCTGATAGTGAGCGCTGTAACGGCCTTGCCCTTGAGAGATAGTCTGGTTAAAAGGCTGATAGGGATATACGGCTACAATGATTGTCTTTGCATCTGGCATAATAGTGCTGAAATCACTAGTTAAGCCTCTAGATTCCCAATAATCCGTTGCACTAGGGTCCAAGCTTAGTCGGATCTTAATATTATCTTCCCACGAGGTTAAGGGCAGAGCTGATTGAAAGGATAGTTGATGAAATCCTAGTTCTTTAGCTTTTTGCTCGATTTGTTCTCTAATGCCCTCACCCCTTTTCTTTTACATTCGTAAGTATAACAAAAATCACGGATTCCGTCTATAAAATTGAGAACTGTCCCCATTGGAGAAAAGAAGAACCGGCCTTTGGCCGGTTCTGGTTTTGCTTTAGAATTTCTTTCTTGGTGTGTAGTGAGTATGCAATAGCTCGTGAGCCTTGTGGCTATTTGGCTCTCCGAGATACTCCCTGTATATTTTCATTACAGATTCGTTCTCGTGGGATTTTCGTACTGGTAGTGATCTATCCTCATCGTAGATTGCAGAAGCGCGTTTTGTACGAACATCTATATCCATCTGTACCTGCGCTGGCACAATCGGCTGTCCTCCACCAGTTACACATCCACCTGGGCAACCCATGACTTCTATAAAGTGATACTCTTTCTCACCGGATCTTACCATATCCATAAGGATTTTGGCATTTCCAGTTCCATGGGCAACAGCTGCTTTAACAGTGATGTCTCCAAGAGGTACTTCTACTTCCTTAACGCCTTCCAAGCCTCGTACTGCATGGATTTCCAAGTTTTCCAATGGCTTGCCTGTAACAATTTCTGCTACAGTTCTCAAGGCAGCTTCCATAACACCACCAGTAGCACCAAATATAACAGCAGCACCAGTAGAATCTCCTAATGTGGGATCAAAATCTTCATCATCAAGCTTCAAGAAATTAATTCCTGCTTGTTTAATCATCTTTGCCAATTCTCTAGTTGTTACAACTGCATCAACATCAGGATAACCAACTGCCTGTAGCTCAGGCCTTTGGGCCTCGTACTTTTTAGCAGTACATGGCATAATGGACACAACATAAATATTGGCAGGATCTTGATTGGTTTTTTCAGCATAATAGGATTTTACCATTGCTCCCATCATTTCATGAGGAGATTTACAGGTAGAAAGGTTATCAAGTAAATCTGGATAGTTATGCTCACAATATTTAATCCAACCTGGGCTACAAGAAGTAATCAAGGGTAAATTTTCACCTTTCTTTAATCTGCCCAATAATTCGGTACCTTCCTCCATGATGGTAAGGTCGGCAGCAAAGTCAGTATCAAATATTCGGTCAAATCCCAATCTGCGAAGAGCAGCAACCATTTTACCAGTAACCCTGGTACCAATCGGCATACCAAATTCTTCACCAAGAGCTACACGAACTGCAGGAGCGGTCTGAACCACTACGTGAAGATTAGGATTATTTATGGCATCCCAAACTTTATCTGTATCATCTTTTTCTCTTAGTGCTCCTACTGGACAAGCCTCAATACACTGACCGCAATTAATGCAGTTGACATCGGCCAAGCTCTTACTGTAAACAGGCTCAACAATTGTATTAAAGCCTCGCCCTGTTGCACCTATAGCACCTATTCCCTGTACTTCTCTACAGGTAGCTACGCATCTTCGGCAAAGAATACATTTATTAGAATCTCGTACGATAGAGGTAGAAACCTCATCGACGGCATAATCGCCCTTTTCGCCTTCATAGCGAATTTCGTCTATTCCCAATTGAGTGGATAGTGTTTGCAATTCACAATTTTCACTTCTTACACAGGTCAGACACTTGCGATCATGATTGGACAGGATTAACTCCATATTTGTTCTCCTGGCATCTCTTATGGCAGGTGTGTTGGTCCGAATTTCCATTCCCTCTCCTACGGGGAAAACACAGGAAGCCTGTAAGCTTCTAGCGCCTTTTACTTCAACCAGACACATACGACAGGCACCGATTTCATTGATTCCCTTCAGATAACATAAGGTGGGTATCTGGATGTGGGCGGACCTGGCGGCTTCCAATACCGTGGTTCCCTTAGGTACATCCACCTGGACGCCGTCTATGGTTAACTTTACCATTTCCATCTTAGTCACTCCCTTTTCTAATAAGCTTAACCCTTCACTATGGCCTTGAAGGGGCATTTTTCTATGCAGGCTCCACATTTGATACACTTG
>JAAZEK010000281.1 GCA_012512335.1 Clostridiales bacterium
GAATCAAAAGGAACAGGTCTATTTTTGTAGTACTTTGACGGTGTTGCCATGCTGGCGAAGCTTATAGAGAGAATGGCTTTGGATCATACCACGCTTTCTGAGCTAATTAATGAAATTCCGAAGTTTTATATGAAGGAAAAAGAAATTCCTTGTCCTTGGAACAAAAAAGGTACTGTTATGAGGTCTCTCATAGAAGAGGAGAGCAAGGGAAAGGGAAAGATAGAGTTGTTTGAGGGCATACGGATTAGCAATGATAAAGGTTGGGCGTTGATTTTGCCTGATTCGGAGGATCCTGTTTGTCGCATATACAGCGAAGGTGTAGATGAAGAATATGCAGAGGAATTGGCAGTCTTTTATGAAAATAAGATACATTCCATACAGGGCAAAGACTTTCCAGATAGCCATTCAAACCAAGCTGGGAAATTGTTGAACTAGACTTTTCATTTGTAAACTGGAAGAAATTGAAGTATAATTATAATATTGTTATTTGAGCGGAACGTAACTTAGTAACAGAAGGAGGAGAATTTTTTTAGTGTCACCTAAAACTAAATTATTGAAAGTCATCCCTTTGGGAGGGCTCGGCGAGATCGGAAAGAATATGACGGTGGTGGAGTATGGAAATGATATCATAGTCATAGACTGTGGCGTCAGCTTTCCTGAGGACGAAATGCTGGGAATAGACCTTGTAATTCCCGATATTTCTTATTTACAAAAAAACAAGGATAAGATCAGGGGGATCGTGGTAACTCACGGTCACGAAGACCACATAGGCGCACTGCCATATGTGCTCCGACAAATTAATGTACCGGTATACGGTACTAAGCTAACATTGGGCTTGGTTAAAAGTAAAATAGATGAACACAAAATGGATAATGTTCATCTTCAGGTGGTTAAGTTTAAGGATATTGTAGAATTCGGTAGCATAAAGGTAGAGTTTATGAAAACCAGCCATAGCATACCCGATTCTGTCGCACTTGCCATTCATACACCAGTAGGCATCCTTGTGCACACTAGCGACTTTAAAATTGACTTTACCCCCATCGATGGTGAAATTATGGACCTTACTCGTTTTGCCAGTCTGGGGGAAGAAGGAGTGCTGGCATTATTTGCTGATAGCACCAATGCAGAACGACCTGGCTTCACCATGTCTGAAAAGACTGTTGGCGAATCCTTTCAAAAAATGTTTGATGATGCAGAGGGCAGGGTCATAGTAGCGTCCTTTGCGTCTAATATCCATCGTATCCAGCAGGTAGTTAATGCAGCTGAAAAGCATGACCGGAAAGTTTGCGTGTCCGGCCGTAGTATGGTTAATGTAGTCAATGTAGCTACAGAATTAGGTTATTTGAAAGTCCCTGAAAATATGCTGGTAGATATGGATCGCATTGGCAACTATACAGATGAACGTGTAGTTATTCTAACAACAGGCAGCCAAGGAGAACCTATGTCTTCCCTTGCAAGAATGGCAGCCTCCAATCATTCCAAAATACAGATTAAGCCGGATGACCTGGTTATTATTTCTGCAAATGCCATTCCAGGTAACGAGAAAATGGTATCGAAGATTGTAAATCAGTTATTTAAAAAAGGTGCAAATGTTATTTATGATGGGATAATGTCAACACATGTATCCGGTCACGCTAGCCAAGAAGAGTTAAAGCTGGTTCACAGGCTGTTAAAGCCTAAGTTTTTTGTTCCAGTTCATGGTGAATTTCGTCATTTAATGCAACATGGCAAGCTGGCAAGGTCTCTTGGCATGCCCAAGGAAAACATTCAAATTGCCGATATTGGCGATGTAATAGAATTCACACCAAACACCTGTAAAATCAATGGGGCTGTAACTGCAGGAAGGGTATTGGTAGATGGCCTGGGTATAGGAGATGTAGGTAATATCGTACTAAGAGACAGGAAGCATCTTTCTCAAGATGGTCTAATGGTTGTAGTTATTACAATGTCTAAGGACAATTACAGCATTATCTCAGGTCCTGATATCATTTCCAGGGGCTTTGTCTATGTAAGGGAATCCGAAGCACTTATGGATGATGCCAAAGAAGTAGTAATAAAAGCTATGGAGAGTTGCGAAGAGAGGGGAATTACTGATTGGGTATCTCTGAAGCTACACATTCGAGATGCATTGCGCTCCTTTTTGTATGAGCGCACCAAGCGTAAGCCTATGATACTTCCAGTCATTATGGAAATATAGGGGAGTTGCCAAATAGCTAACATGGGGTTATAATAATGATAGCTAAAAAGACGGTAGCTTACCTAGTTAGGAGGGGTTCTATGGCTGATTCAACTCCAGTCAATAATACTGAATCAACACAAGCAGAAAATAAAAAGAAGAAAAAATATAGAATGAAACCTTTTTTGAGAAAGGCGTTGCGTCAACTTCTCATTTTTTTACTTAGCTTGGCTATTGTAGTCGGTAGTTTTTTCTTTGTTATACAAACTCTTTACGATAAGTTTATTAAACCAGTCGATCCTGAAGACGATGATTTTATTACCGTAGAAGTTCCTATAGGAACTTCTATCAACGGTATTTCAAAAATTTTATATGATAATAATTTAATTCGTAACTCTGGAGTTTTTAAACTTGCTGTTGATTTATCTAACAAAAATAATAAGATGCAGGCAGGTAAATACGAGCTTTCTAAATCCATGACGATATCTGAACTGATTGACGAGCTTATGACTGGTCAGGTTTCTGTTACAACTGTTTCAATTACCATACGAGAAGGTGATTATATCGAAAAGATTGCTGAACGCTTGGTAAAAGACTATAATCTAAATTTTACTGAAGAACAGTTTATAGAGGAAACAAAGAAATTGGAAAAGTACGAGGTGGAATTTCCATTCCTTGAGGATATCCCAGAAGAAAGAAGAAGTATGAAATACCCCATGGAAGGCTATCTGTTCCCAGAGACCTATTACGTTTACGCCGATTCCAATCCTGAACGTATAATTCGCACAATGTTAAGACAGTTTGAAAATACTTTTACTTTAGAAATGCAAGAACAGGCCGAAGAAATGGGCATGACAATGGATGATATAGTAACCTTGGGCTCAATTATTCAAAGTGAAGCAATAACTGAGGAATTTCCCAAAGTGTCTGCTGTTTTCCATAACCGGTTGAGTATTAATATGCGTTTGCAGGCTGATGCAACCATTAACTATGTATTGGAAGATAGAGTAGTGAATCAAATAACTCTTACTAGAGAAGACATGGATACCGAATCGCCTTACAACACCTATAAGGTGGACGGCTTACCCATTGGGCCCATATCTTCACCAGGTAAGGCAGCTTTGGAAGCGGTTCTAAATCCATATCCTGATTACATGGATAAAGATAAAGATGGATTTATGTTGTACTATACTCTTATAGATCCAGACATAGGTTTGCATGCTTTTAACACCAACCTAGATGATCATACTAGAGATACTAACAAATACAGCGCTAATTGGAAATGATTTTCTGGTTTCTCTACAGGGTTGGAAAGAATTTAGCCCTGGTCAGGCTCACTATAGTAGTGAGCTTTATTTTTTAGAATATATTTTTTTTGAAAAGAATGTGATTTTTGTGGATCTCATAAACAGAGAATATATAGAAGAATACCTGTCTAGTCTTGTTAACTATACAGAAACTCCGATAATGAAAGAAATGCGGAGTATAGCTATTGATAAGGCATACCCCATAATTAGGCCAGAGGTGGCTGCTTTATTAAACATAATCATTCGGATTAAACAGCCTCAATCAATTTTGGAGATTGGTACCTCCATAGGTTATTCTGGACTTCTTATGTTGCAATCAATGGGAAGTGAAGGGCATCTAACGACAGTTGAGAATCAAGATGAACTAATTAGAACGGCTAGATCTAATTTTGAAAAGCAAAAGGTATTACAACAGGTTACCTTACTTCAAGGGGATGGTGGGGAAATTCTTCATTACCTAGAAAATAAATTTGATATAATTTTCCTTGATGGTCCTAAGGCTCAATACCTCTTATACCTGCCCGACTGCCTTCGTTTACTTAAACAGGAAGGTTTATTGATTTGTGATGATGTTTTGTTTTATGGAATGGTGGCTAAGAAGGAATTGCTGCAAAAAAGAAAGATTACCATTGTAAAGAGGATGAAAAAGTTTTTACGAATAATATCAGATCATCCTTTGCTAGATACCACCATTCTACCCATAGGAGATGGAATTTCCATTAGTGTAAAGAGAGGAGAATGATTTATGATAAAATTACCTGAGCTTCTGGCACCTGCCGGAAACCTGGAAAAGTTAAAGATAGCTCTGGCATATGGAGCTGATGCTGTATATCTTGGAGGTAGACAATTCGGTCTTCGTGCCTTTGCTGATAATTTTAGTCTAGAGGATATGAAAGAAGGTATTGATTATGCTCATCGACTAGGAAAAAAAGTTTATGTTACTATGAATATTTTTGCCCGAAACGAAGATTTTGATGGCATGGAGAACTATGTGCGCTCACTCAAGCAAATAAATGTAGATGCTGTCATTCTTTCAGATCCGGGGATACTGGAGTTGGTTAAGGAAACTGAGCCGGACTTAGAAGTTCACTTAAGCACCCAGGCTAATAATACAAATTATAGGAGTGCAAGCTTCTGGCATAAGCTGGGAGTAAAACGGATTATACTAGCTCGTGAATTAAGCTTGGATGAGATTATTCACATACGTGAAAATACACCAGATACCCTTGAACTAGAGGCTTTTGTCCATGGTGCTATGTGCATGTCCTATTCGGGCAGATGCACAATCAGTAATTACCTAAATGGTCGAGATGCAAACCGTGGTGAGTGTTCTCAACCATGTAGATGGAAGTACAATGTTGTAGAGGAGAAAAGGCCAGGAGAATTTATGCCCATAGTGGAGGATGAAACTGGTACTTATCTTTTCAACTCCAAAGATCTATGCATGCTAGAACATATTCCCCAGTTAATGCAGTCAGGCTTATCAAGCCTTAAGATTGAAGGCAGGATGAAATCTGGTTATTATGTTGCTAATGTAGTGGCACCTTATAGAAAAGAAATAGATCGCTATGCCAAAGACTCTGAAGGTTATGTTTTTGATCCTGAGAGCTTGATAGAACTCAAAAAAGCCAGCCACAGACCCTTCACAACAGGCTTCTATTTTGGCAATCTTGGATCTGAAGGAAATCAGTATGAAGGCAGTGGATATATAAGAAATTATCAATTTGTGGCACAGCTACTGGAAAACCATGAAGAGCAGAAAAGAATCTTAATAGAGCAAAGAAATCATTTTAAAGTTGGGGAAAAGTTTGAGATTATGCAACCGGGTGAAGACTTCTTGGATTATGAGGTAACTGAGATGTATGACGAGGATATGAATCCTATAAGTACAGC
>JAAZEK010000002.1 GCA_012512335.1 Clostridiales bacterium
GGATAAAGATACTGATCTAGTCTGCCTAGTGCCATAGCGAAGCGTTTTTCATATAGGAAAGCTATGTGTATCAGCCAAACTAATTGCAATGCTTCATGAAAGGTATCAGGTTTATGAGCTGACAGCTTTATGCAAATGCGTGATATTTCCTTTAAATTAGCCTTCTGCTCGCCTTGTAAGGTCTCTGACTTTGCCTGTGCCTCTTTACCATACTGGAGTATCATATCAGAAAACGCCTTCATGGTAATAAGTGCGCTATTTAAAAAAGTTATCTTTTTATCGGAATCCACATCGCTACTGTGTGTAGAAATAGATTTCTCAATCTTTTTAATCATGCCACCAATGCCAATCTTTAAAGGTGTATCAAAGTCCGCTGCATAATGGTCCACATTAGTACGAAAGGTATTCCTGCCGTAGTTATCAACAATCTTCCTAGCATGTTCAATCTCTGTATGGGAAAATTCATTATTATGTGTATACCGTCCGTGTATGGAACCAGCCACCAAATCATAATCATATATGTGCTTTTTATGTGCTTTAAATACGCTGGCTATACCATGGGCTTTAGCTATTAATGGGTTATCATTATAATGCTCCTTCAGCCCCAGATACATTAAATAATCACAGACATCTACATGACCGTCAAAATTCTTGTTAGTAATTTCTGACTTTAGCTTCTCTAAATTTTTCATACCATCACCCCTCATAAGTCCATTATATTTTAACTTTACTGATTGTAAACTCACTAAGTTGACATTGGTGGATTATTATGATATCTATTATTTTAATGAGAGATAATAGAGGGAGGTGCTATCTTGAAATTTTATAGTTTGCTGCTAAAACGAATTCCTAGAATAATATTTGCACACAGCTATACAACCAGCAGTTATTGTATTGATTTTGATGTGAATCCGGGAATGTTTGAAATTACATATATTGAAAAGGGAGCTGTTACTAGGACTTTCCCATCAGGATTTCAGGAGTTTTTTGATACTCCTTGTATCATGTATAGCCCTAGATTAGATAGGTTCAGACAAGAGAGCAATGCCCCCGTACATCAACATTATACAATTGGCATTGATGCTGAATATGATTTGCGCGAGATCACTTATCCACAGATAAAGCAATTCTATCAACAGCCATTTATGGACAAGGATAAGGATTGCTACGTTGCCATTATCCCAGAAGCTATCTATGATACCAAGAGCATAGATCTTATAGCATCCTTGATAAAACAAATCATCTCTGAGCATTCTCATAATAGAGCTTCTAAAGGCCTATCCTCTATCAGCTATTTGTTCACCCTCTTTTCCGGGCTTACCAATTGGAGTATAAAATATGTTTTAGCCGACCAAAAGTCCAATATTTCATTTAGTGATATAGCTTATACAGACAGAGCAATTGGGTATATTTCAAAAAACACACACAAAAAGATAACAGTTACAGACATAGCGAGTAACCTAGGCTTATCGGTTGGACACTTAAGCAGGATATTCAAGGCTGTAACAGGCGATAGTATTATTGAGTACAGTAATAAAATGAAAATCAACCTGGTAAAGGAATTGGTGGAAACAAAGAATATAAGCCCTAAGGAAGCTGGTAAGCAGATAGGTGTTGCTGATGAAAAGTACCTATATCGTTTATTTAAAAAACATACAGGTTTGACAGTAACAGAATTCAAGGAATTGAGCTGTACCGAAATTGAGAGGGAAAATTAGAAGCCAAGTAGTCAACGAGGCTTCACTCTTTCATGACTTATTTATTGTCATTTTTTAGGCACTATCCTCCATATTACAGATTCATATGGACGTAAATAAGCAACGGAATTATCTTTGTAATTAGATATTAAACGCTGTCCTTCTGGGAAGCCCTTTCGCTTTATCTGGATCGATGACAAATTATGTTCAATATATAATGTTTCCGACTCATCTTTGCGGTAGTATGAGAATAAATTTTTGGTCTTTTTATTCGTAATAATTACATCACCATAACAAATAACTGGATGGTCTTTTCTTATAGCAATCATATTTTTATAAAAGTTAAGTACCGAGTATTCATCCTCTATTTGGGCTTTGACATTATATTTCTTATAATCATCATCCATCATAATCCAGGGCATTCGGGTGGAAAACCCTGCATATTCACCATCTGTCCATTGCATAGGTGTTCTGGCATGATCTCTTGTGCCGGCTAGCACCTTATTAAACGCTTCCTCTTCAGATATCCCTTGTGCACATAATTCTTTGTAAAGATTCAGAGACTCCACATCTCTAAGGTCATCCATAGACTTAAAGCCCTGGTTCGCCATTCCTATTTCCTGACCCTGATAAATAAAGGGAGTACCCCGTAAAGTAAGCATGATTACTGCTAAAAGCTTTGCAACAGCATCCCTATATTTTAAATCCGAATCAATCTTGGATACCATACGGGGATTATCATGATTTTCAAAAAACAATGATGGCTGACATCGATTAGTGTAATCCTCCATCCATTCTATCAGATATTTTTTTAGGTAATTAAGGTCATAAATATAATTATCAAATCGCACATGACCGGGAGTTTCAAGATGATCAAATGAAAACACCATATCCAATTCATTCCTGTAATCAGCTGTAAGCAGCTTGCTCATTTCCAGCCCTATGCCCGGAGTTTCCCCAACCGAAAAAGCATTATAGGGTGCAAAAGCCTCCTTTTGCAGTTCATGTAAATATTCATGAAGATGGGGTCCATAATAATAATGCTCTATACCAGTATATTCTATAAGCTTGCCAATACTCTCATTCCCATCAGGAAGGCCTTCTACCTTGGATATATAATTGATAACATCCAGCCGGAACCCATCAACACCCTTCTCCAGCCACCACTTGACCATGGTATAAATATCATTGCGAACATTTTCATTATCCCAATTTAAATCCATTTGTTTTTTTGAAAACAGATGCAGCGCATATTGGTCACGCTCTTCAACATAGTTCCATGCACTACCACTGAAAAAGGAAACCCAATTATTAGGCTTGTCTCTAAAAATATAATAGTCACCATATTTGGAATCTGACTCATGAATCGCCTTTTGATACCATTCATGCTCATCGGAAGTATGGTTTACAACTAAATCCATAATCAGCTTCATTCCCCTACTATGAATTTCAGTAATAAGCATGTCAAAATCCTGTATGCTTCCAAACTCCTCCATTATTTTTTGATAATCTCTAATGTCATAACCATTATCGTCGTTAGGAGAATCGTAAATAGGAGAAAGCCAAATTGCATCGATTCCCAAATCTTTTAAATAGTCCAGCTTACTGATAATTCCCTGCAAATCACCAATCCCATCATCATTGCTGTCTTTGAAGCTCCTTGGGTAAATCTGATAAAACACAGCCTCTTTGTACCAGGCTTTTTGGATAGGACTCCTATCATCTTTTAGCATATCTTTTTCGCTATTAAGAAGATTCAGCAAGGTATCCACAGCGGCATCATCTAATTGACCCCTTGTTAGCTTAGGTAAGGATTTTATTTTCAAATTACCCACAATTGGATTGTCAACAGCTTTTCTACTGATGTTCATTTGCAGCAACAGGCGATTAATAATGTCTTTCCCTATTGGGTGTGCATATATATCTTTAACCTTATGTTCCTTCGTTAACATAAATTCACCCCTACATCCCTTTTATTTCACCACGATCAGTCAAATCTTTAATTATTATATCGTACAATTCCCTGTCAATCTTATACTTCTTGTCGTATATGATATAGCTGATTACAATTAGTATTAGGGGTATTATCATCATAGAAATCTTCATAATCCATAACCCTGATGAGGTAACATCCTCCGGTGTTACTGCTGCATTAATGCCAGAAACGATTAAGGTTGCACCAACAATTCCACTGGCAATAGCACCACCAATCTTGTTAATAAATGGCTGTACCGAAAAGGTTATACTTTCATTTCTCTTTCCCAGCTTCCACTGACCATACTCTACAGAATCGGACAAAAACATGAGCATCAATAATTGAATAAAGGCTTGGCCAGCAAACAGAAGCATGGCAGCAATTCCGAGAATCACGATATTCATAGGGCTAAGAAAGAAAATGACATAACCCACTAATACCAAAGCGATAGAAGTAGTGTATAGCTTTTTCCTGCTATACTTCTCCGCCAGCTTTGGGAAGATAGATAGGGCTATGAGCTGGGCTACTCCTAAAACCAAAGCAAATACTGAGTACATATCCTCATTCTTATATGCATATTTAAAGAAATACACTCCGAAGGTAGTAGTCGTGACATAGCCTATCATAAATAGGGCCATGGCCAATGCCGTCCATTTCAGCTGATCATTTTTAAATAGAGCTTGGAACATTTCCTTTAGGGAGGTGGAATCGTCTTCTACTTGAATTCTTTTTTCTTCCTTGACACCGAATACAGTAAATGCAAGAAAGGCCAGCATGATAAAGACAATTGCTGTTGCTGTGATTTGCCACGCTTTTGCATCCCCACCCAGTGCATTGGTAATAGGAAGGATAGCAACTACAATGATATACATACCGATGCTGGCACAAATCTTTGCAATTGATCCGATTTTCTCCCTCTCCCTTGGATCGATTGATAATGAGGGTAGCATGGACCAGTAAGCAATATCATTGGCACCAAAAGTTAAGTCCCATAAAAGATAGATGATAATAAATGAGATTAAATATGCTCCACCTTTAAGTCCAAAATCCGTGAATAATAAAATGGTGAGAATCCCACCTACAATACCACCAATGACAATCCAGGGCTTAAACTTTCCAAATTTAGTATGGGTATTATCAACCAGAAAGCCCATTAAAGGATCATTAACAGCATCAAATATCCTGAGTATCAATAAAGCTCCTGTCATCCACCACATTGTAGAGTCCGACAGATTTAAAATATCTGTCAGATAGAACATAAGAAACATGCTTACAATAGTATATTGCATATCTCTTCCAACTGTACCCAATCCAAACATATATCTGTTTCTTCTTGTGATCTTGTCCATAGCTACACTAACCTCCCATATTTTAGGATATATATCCTTGAACGGTATATATCCTTGATTTATGCTGCATTTACTTGACTTTCTGGATAAATGAAAAATCTATATCCCAGGTTGTATAAATCAACCGCCAGAATCACAGCCCCTATCAAATGTGGTATTTCTGGGGCTTCACAAATTCATTATATAGCTCCTCTGTAACACCTTGCTCCTCTATCATTTTACTATAAAACCTGCCCGAATTCTTTACTGTTCTTTCTTGTGTTTTGTAATTTATATGTACCAAACCAAAACGAGCACTTTCTCCTTCTACCCATTCAAAGTTATCACAAAAACACCAGTGGTAATACCTTGTTATTGGTAACTTGGATTCCGAAATCACCTTTAAATGATCATAAATATATTTGCTTCTAAAGCTATCATTATTATCACAAGTCCCATTTTCTGTGATATAAATTGGACGCTCTAAAAGCTGGTACAACTCCTTGGCACAACGAATTAAGCCTTCAGGATAAATCTCCCATCCCAAATCATTGATATAGGAGCCTTTTCTTGTTCCATCGTCAAATTTTGTTACGGAGGTTCTTGTATAATAATTTATAGCAATAAAATCTATATATTCACCTTGTTTAATGCTTTTTGCCCCCTTGCTAAGGGCACTTTTAAGCGGCCAGCTAAAATTCCCAGTAGTCATTGCTTTAGTAATAGCACCCTGGAAAAGATAATCCATTAATTTTGCATATATACGTTGTTTTATATTCTTAGGATTTTCTGGATCAAAGACTCTGACATGATTTGCAAAGCTAACCTTAGTATCGTCAAGACCCATCTCTTTTCGAATGCTATGGATGATTTCATATGCCTTTATATGTGCAATTGCCATATTAGACATTACAGCAAGTGTTTTAGAAAAGGATTTTTCTCCCGGGGGCCACTGACCAAAAAAGTAGGAATTGGTCGCATATACATTTGGTTCATTAATGGTTATGTATTCTGAAACAAGGTCTCCAAATGATTTAACTACTAGCTCAACATAACTTAAGAAATCTTTTAAATTTTCTTTTCTTTCAAATGCACCTTTGTTCTCAAACCACATAGGGTTTGTAAAGTGATGAATGGTTAGCAAGGCTTTAATACCTTTCTCTTTTAAGTAGAGTAGCTCATCCCTATAATGCTGTATTGCAGAGTCATCTACCCTTCCTTCTTCAGGACAAATTCTCGCCCATTCGATGCCAAGGCGATAGTGTCTAATCTTCATATCAGCCATGATATCCGCATCCTGCTTCCATAATTCATAATGCCTTGTTGCTATAGCAGGATTGGAGTTATCTTTGATTTTGCCTTTCTGATACCAATCATTCCAATTATGGTCACATTCTCCACCTTCTATCTGAGTTGCTGCCGATGCCACCCCCAAGGAAAAGTTTTCTTTAAATTTAATTTCCATAGATATCACCCCTAGTACAATGTATTTGTATTAATTTCGGGTATCTAATACTAACTTTCTTATATCACTTAATACTTGGTTGATTAATTTTATCATATAAATATAAAGAAACAATATGTAAGAGAAATAATTGCTTTTACTTGCCTTTTTCTCACTGATATGCTACACTTTATAAGTACTTAATCGTAAATAAGTAAATCATAATAAAGTAATTATAAAAATGAGGGATTGTAATGTTTGTCGGCAGGAAACGTGAGCTTGCTAAGCTTGAAAGTATGTACAAAAGCGAACAATTTGAGTTTGCCGTGATTTACGGTCGTAGGCGAATAGGTAAGACAACCCTTATTAATAAGTTTTGCGAAGATAAAAAGGCCATATATTTTGTTGGAATTCAGTCGACGGAAAAGGAAAATCTCGAAAGTCTTTCAAAAGCAGTTTTTGAGGCTACTATGCCGGAAATAGCAATGCCTGCATTTGAAAGCTTTGAGCAGTTGTTTGATTATATTGCCCAACAAGCAAAGGAACACCGCTTAATTTTTGTAATTGATGAATATCCATATATAGCAGAAAGCTCACCAAAAATATCATCAATATTACAGGCGGCAATTGATAGAAACCTTAAAAACAGTAAACTGTTTTTAATTTTGTGTGGTTCTTCAATGAGCTTTATGGAGCATCAGGTTCTTGGCTACAAAAGCCCTCTTTATGGCAGAAGAACAGCACAGTTTAAAGTGCTACCCTTTACATTTTTTGAAGCTAGAAAGCTGGTTAGTAATTACTCCGACGAAGAGCAGGCCATTACCTATGGAGTAACTGGAGGCATTCCCGAATACCTAGCTCGAATCAACACTTCTCGTACACTTGATGAGAATATTGTGGAATTGTTTTTTGACTCATCCGGTAGATTGTTTGAGGAACCTTCTAATCTTTTAAAGCAGGAGCTACGGGATCCTGCTGTTTACAATGCAATTATTTCTGCAATCGCCGAAGGCTCGAGCAGATTAAACGAAATATCTACCAAGGTTGGAATTGCAACAAGTGCTTGTAGCAACTATATAACTTCATTGATGGAGCTTGGACTTGTAAAAAGAGAAGTTTCCATTACAGAAAAAAGCACTAGCCGTAAAACAATCTACCTACTTGAAGATCAGATGTTCCGGTTTTGGTATAAATTTATTGCCCCTAACCTAAGTAATATTATAGCTGGACATGGTAGCCTAGTTTATGAAAAGAACGTGAAGCCCTATCTTGAGGATTTTATGGGATATGTTTTTGAGGTTATTTGTACTGATTATATGAATATGAAATTAGGGCAAGAAGTTCTTCCCTTCTTTTACTCTAAAATTGGTAGATGGTGGGGAAACAATCCTGAAAGAAAGCGACAGGAAGAGATTGATATTCTTGCTTATCACAAAACACAAGCTATCTTCTGTGAATGCAAATGGCGCAATGAAAATTTATCTCTTTCGGTATATCAATCACTGGTAGACCGTTCACGTATATTTAATTTTGAACAGTGTTATTACTACCTTTTTTCTAAATCTGGCTTCACAGCAAACTGTGAAGAGGCAGCAAAAAATGATGAGAGTCTAAGGCTGGTTGCATTTTCAGAAATTTGTTCAGAAACCAGGGAATAGTTTGGATTTGGAACTGCTTCATCATGGTGTCAAGGTCGTATTGTCTAAAGAGAACTGCTCAATAAATGCCTCCATTTCATCAGCGATTCTATTGTATTCAATATTATGAACATAATGTGAGCAATCCAGGTTAATTATCTCTGCATCCTTAGCTTCATTTGCATAATTTTTCTGAAAAATTCTCCATTCATCTTCGTTCCAACCAGTCCCTTCTCCATTGGAGGAAAACATTAATATTGGAGTATTATATATCTTACGTTCTTTCACTTTACTTGCACTTTTTTTGATTTCTTGTACTTCATTTAGCATTGTTTTTGTTGCTGTTCGCCGAAAAAAAATGGTTCTATATAATTCCTTTTCTGCTTCAGTTAATGTTCCATATTTCATAGCATCGCTTTCAGATATGCTTGGGATCCATCTTGTAACTCCTACATTAGCACCAAAAGCAGATAGCTTTAGCATAGAAATATTAATATCGTAATCTTTATAGGACTCTGGAACAGCCATATCAAGCCCTATAATTGCCATCACTTCTTCTGGATACTCCTGAGCCCAATATATGGCCTCGATTCCCGACATTGAATGTGGGACTAAAATATATGGTCCACTTATTCCAGCCATTGAAAGCGCCTCTCTTGTTTCAGATAAAACAGTATCTATATCTCTATTTACATCAACAACATCACTAAATCCATACCCTGCCTTTTCTACCACCACTATTCTATTTTTATGGCTTAGTAATGAATAAAGGGACTTAAAATCTAATACCGGGGAGGATGTACCCCCTCCAGACATAAAAACTAATGTAGTTTCCCCTTCTCCCTCCATATATACATGCATGTTATGCCCATTAACCTCTACCATCTGTCCATTTGGAACAAATAATATATCCTCTTTAGATAAATGAACTCGATGATTGATATAGCTGATTAATATGAATATCATAATTATAGCAACTACTACTCCAATTATGATTCCTAGGCATCTAAAGACTTTTTTCATCATATCCTCCTGTGAATATTCCATAGATGATATACTTTCATTTCTCTACTTATCTCCTCCTTCTCTCCTGTGTTACTTCTGTATCACCTTCTACATTACCTTCTTTTCCCTACTTTTCCTTTTCCTCTTGCTCTTTTACTATTGTAATCTCAAGCGTGTCATCGGTGCCTCTGAAAAAAGCAGGTTTTTGTGCACACAAATTGTCTTTGATAGGATAATGTTGTATTATATACTTGATAAACCATCAAAAAGAGATTTAAGTAAGGTTGTAAAAAAGTCAGTGGTTTAGGGTGTAGTATAACAAATTTGGGGGGAAAACATTGAAGTTTATTTCATGGAATATTGATTCATTAAATGCTGCATTAACAGGTGATTCAGCACGTGCAGTGTTGTCTCAAAATGTATTAAATACTATTATGCAGCATAAGCCGGAAGTTATTGCTTTACAGGAGACAAAGTTACCCTGTGACGGTCCTGCTAAAAAGCATTTAGAAATATTGAAGGATCTGTTTCCGGATTACGAAATTGCTTGGAATAGTTCGGTAGAACCAGCGCGCAAGGGTTATGCAGGGACCATGTTTTTATATAGGAATTATTTTGCACCATCTGTTACTTATCCGATAATTGGTTCACCGGATACCATGGATTTGGAAGGCCGTATAATCACATTGGAATTCGAAAATTACTACTTAACACAGGTTTATACGCCGAATGCAGGAGACAATCTGAGTCGCCTGGCAGATCGTCAGATGTGGGACATAAAATATGCCGAGTATCTAACAGGTCTGGATACTAAGAAACCAGTCATTGCAACGGGGGATTTTAATGTTGCACATAAGGAAATCGATTTAGCTCATCCTGGCAGCAACCGCCGTTCAGCTGGTTTTACTGATGAAGAGCGTCAAGGTTTCACAAATCTGTTATCGAAAGGATTTACAGATACATTTCGTTATCTTCATGGCGACGTGACAGGTACTTATAGCTGGTGGGCCCAGCGTGCCAGAACAAGTAAAATTAATAATTCCGGATGGAGAATTGATTACTGGTTGGTTAGTAATCGGATTGCAGAAAAGGTAATTAAATCTGAAATGATTGATTCAGGACCAAGACAGGATCACACTCCAATATTACTTGAAATAGATTTATGAATTGAACTTCAGCTTTAGAATTGCATGTATGCAGACCAAAGTCGCATTTTAGATTAAGGTCTGCATTTTTTATTTTCTGAAATACCATTCAAAATATATCTTGACATAAACAAAATGATGCCAAAAAGTTACATCAATGACTCCCATGTAGGACAGAGCAGCTATATTTTATGTATACAAAAGAAAAAGGATTGTAAGCCAAATCATAGAATTACATAAAATGATAGACGATTCCACCAATCGCTCCTGCTCCTAACATAATAAAAATGGGATCAATCTTTGTTTTTCGCAAAGCCAAAACACATAGTGCAATAAGAGCTACTGCAATAAAATCGATACTGCCTATTTGAAATAAAATCGGTCCTCCATTCCATAGAGCCTGAATAATCATTGCTGCTCCTGCTGAAGCGATTAGTCCAATAATAGCTGGATGGAGACCACTTAAAACACCTTGTACATGCTTTAGATTCCTATATTTTTTATATAATATTGATAATAGCAAAACAATAATACTAGATGGCAGGACACAACCAAAGGTTGCTACCGTCGCGCCCCAGAATCCTGCAATCCGTGTACCCAAAAATGTAGCCGAATTGATCGCAATAGGTCCAGGAGTCATCTGCGATATGGTGATAATATCGGCAAATTCTCTCATGTTCAGCCAGCCATATGTGTCGACTACTTGGGCTTGTATCAATGGCAATGCTGCATACCCACCACCGAAGCTGAACATCCCAATCTGAAAAAACACCCAAAACAATTCTATATAAATCATATGTTTTCTCCCTTTCCCGATTCTTTTTTTATTGATAGAAATCCGACAAGTGCACAGATGAGTATAACGTAAACGGGATTCACATTGAAGAAAAACACTGCTGCAAATGCACCTGCCATCAGTACAATCGGAATAATCTTTTTATTTTTTAGAATGGTCGTCCCCATATTCACCACCACATCAATAATAACGGCACAAACCCCAGCCTGCATCCCCCGAAGAACATTTTTTATAACCTCGTTTCCGATAAAGGCATCATATCCAATAGAAATAATGGATAGTAAAATGAAGGGAGGCAATATGGTTCCGATGATTGCAACAAGGGTACCGGTAATCCCAGCAAGGTGGTTCCCGAGTAAAACAGATGCATTGACTGCCATAGCCCCAGGGGATGATTGGGCAATTGCTGCAAAATCAAGCATCTCATTCTCTTCAATCCATCCCATCTTATCTACGAATTCCTTTTTCATCAGGGAAATAATCACATAGCCGCCGCCAAATGTGAAAGCACTCAGCTTAAAAGTTTGGATAAACAACCTCCAGTAGAATTTCATATCGTGTTTCAAGCTAGATTCTCCTTTTTTACTTATAATTTTGAACTTTTATACCTATTATATCCCTTGCAACAACATAAGTAAAATAGTATTATAATATGTATATCATATGTAATTAGTTATGTATGAACTCACCACTTATAGAATCAGAAGTCTTGAAGTAGGATAATTATGTATAGATTTTTGTTGAAAACACCAATCTTGTAGGAATGAGATATATGAAGGAGGAAAAGAATTTGACGGTACGACATATGAAAATTTTCGTGACAGTATGTGAAGAGAATAGCATCACAAAAGCCGCTAAAAGACTTCATCTATCCCAACCAGCGGTCAGTGTTGCTATCAAGGAAATCGAGCAGCATTACGACGTAAAGTTATTTGACCGCATTTCTAGGAGACTTTATCTTACTGATATAGGAAGGAATTTTCTTGAGTATGCAATCCACATTATATCGCTGTTTGAAGATATGGAGAATAGCATAGGTCAATGGGAGAGCTCAGGAAAGTTAAGAATTGGTGCTTCTATTACAATCGGCACACGATTTATGCCCCAATATGTAAGTACATTCTATAAGGTTCACCCTCAATCCAAAATAGAGGTTTTTATCGGTAGCTCTGATATAATAGAAGAAAAAATTCTGCAAAGTGAACTTGATTTTGCTCTGATAGAAGGGTTGATCCATTCTGATAATATTATTTCTGAAACCTATCGAAAAGACAGATTGAGTGTTATTTGCAGTCCGGATGATGACTTTTGCAGCAAGAAGACAATAACAATCGAGCAACTGCTACAGTGTCCTTTACTCCTGAGGGAGAGAGGAAGTGGCACCAGAGAATTATTTGATCATGCATTATCATCTCTAGAATACACTTATTCTCCATCTTGGGAAAGCACAAGCACGGAAGCTCTAATAAACGCTGTCCAAGAGGGACTGGGAGTTGCTGTTTTACCTTATATGCTGGTGCGAGATGAATTAGAAAACAGCACTATTATGGAATTGCAGGTAGAAAATCTATATCTGGACCGGGGATTCCACATCGTATATCATAAAAACAAGCTCCTTACCAGTCCAGCAAAGGAGTTTATTGAAATGTGCCGAAATTTTGAGGAATAACAAATCTCGTAAATCCCAGTATAATATTTGCTATAAAAGAATCGGCTATACCGTTTCTTTTTTATTTTTGGTGGTAATTATGCTTAGTGACCTGCTCCCGCCGCCTGAAGAGGCGGGGGCTTCTTGGGATGTACCAACCACTGTTGGTATAATTACCAAGCTATCCCCGTTGGCCCAACGGTTCATGATATTTTACGCTAGGCTATCAGCCTTAGCATTTTACAAGCTTCATACTTTATATTATTTGCTGCATTGATATCTCTATCCAATAAGTGTCCGCAGTTGGGACAGGTCCACACCCTATCAGCTAAAGTAAGGTCTGCATTTCTGTGCTTACAGTGATAACAGGTTTTACTGGATGGGTACCACTTGTTTATGACAACTAGGTGTTTTCCCTGCTCTTCCAGTTTGTAGCCTAGAAAACTTTTCAGCTTACCATATCCATTGTCATTTGTAGATTTAGCCAGATGCAATAATTGGGCTATGTTTCGCATATTGATGTCTTCTATTGCAACAGCATCATAAGCATTGGTTATCTGCCTAGACAGCTTGTGCAAAAAATCTTTTCTTTGATTAGCTACCTTTTCGTGCAGCTTTGCTACCTTTTGACGTTGCTTCTCCCGGTTTTTCCCTCCCTTCTTCCTTTTTGACAATTTACGTTGTTCCTTCTTTAGTATTGCTTCTGCCTCTCTGTAATATCTCGGATAATCCGGTTGATTACCCATATGATCCACATATAGAGATCCAGAGGAATAGTCCAGACCCATAACACTATCTATGGTTGGGTTGACCTTTGGAGTTTCAACAGTATATTCCACTAGTATGGATATGTCATATTTCCCTGTTGGTGTGCGGCTAATGGTTACAGATTTAATGATACAATCATCAGGGATGGCTCGATGTAATTTTATAAGTACATTCCCCAACTTGGGCAAACGAATGGTTTTGCTATCTATGAGTCGTATAGTGCCTTTTTGGTTATTTGTTGTATAGGCTTTTCTACTGTGATGTTTGCTTTTGAATTTAGGAAAACCAACGGATTTATCCCGATAAAAGTTCTGATAGGCTTGATTCAGATTCAGCTGAGCATTTGCCAGAGCAAGGCTATCCACCTCTTTTAACCAAGGGTATTCTTTCTTGTAATCAGCAGGAAGTCTGTATTTTTGTTCCTTTAATGCTTGTTTATCATCCTTGTATTTCTGATATATCTCTATCCGATTGCTAAGCATCTGGTTATAGATAAACCGTACACAACCAAATGTTTTGTTGATCAATACAGCTTGTTCCTCATTCGGGTATAGGCGATACTTATATGCCTTATTCACTCTTTTCACCCTGACTTTCAATATATTTTCGAATCACTTCTACCGGAGCTTTACCTGTTGTAAGCAGGCAAAAACTTCTGGACCAGAAACTGTCCTTCCATAAAGATGACTTTATGTGGGGAAACTCTTTTTTTATCAATCTGGATGAAGCACTTTTGTATGCATTGATAAACTTGGACAATTCTGAATTTGGATGCCCTTTGAAGAGGATATGGATATGGTCTTTATCTTGATTCCATTCCTGCACCGTTATATTGTAATTAGCAGATATGTAATGAAAGATCTCACGGAGCCTATCTGAGATAGGTTCATCAATCACTTTTTTTCTATATTTAACAACAAGAATAAGATGGTAATACATAAGGAATACTGAATGTTTATTATTGTCTAATTTCATCTATATCACAGCTCCTTCGATATAGTTCTACTGATGTATATATTTTACCATATTTAGGGCGAATAGTCAATAGAATGTTACAGTTTTTGTGTTACAGTTTTGTAGTTATCCGGGCAGGAATTATGCAATTCATCTCCCACCTACGCTCTCACTTTCGTGAGCAATGTTGGCTAAGAGGAGGGAGACTTCTTGCTAGATGTGTTAAATCATTTAAATGGAAAAAGGTGATTTCACAATACATGAATTAGAAGGGATGTGAGCAGAATGCCTCGTTACATCACTCGAAGCATATTACTTTTGTTAATTCTGACAGTGCTAGTGAGCTGTGGCAGTACCAACGTTACCCCAGATGAACAAGAGGGGAGAAAAACACAGATGCCTGACCAGCCGACCTTGCCACCGCAAACAAAAGAGACCTTCGACGGGGTTGTAGGACAGGATTGGTTTGAAATTGTCGTTCCGCTTTTCGAAGAGATTGGCGGTGCAACAGATATCGTCTATGGAGCCAAAAAGCTGTGGGTCATCGATACCCGGGTAGATGCGACTGTGGCATCATCAGCAACACCCGGATTGCTATCAAGTGTCGATGGGATCAAATGGGAAAGAGTTGATTTGGATGCACTGGGCTTTATCAAGGAATTGCAAGGAAATGCTCGTTTACTCGGGACGGAGGATACAATTTATGTGATTGTTGAAAATGGAGCCACAGGCTATGCCATCACTGGAGAAAGAACGAAATATCCTTGGATTTTGAAGGGAGACGGTGAACAGTATGAAAAAATATCTTTACCCTTACCTGCCGGGGAATGGAGATATGTAAGTATTACAGGCAGCGAGTCGGGTTATTTTGTTTTCGATAAGACGTATCGCAGCTATAAGGACCTCAGAGTGATTCATTCTGTAGAAGGCAAAAGTTGGACGGAATTTACTCCACTGTTACTACACAGCAAAAACCTGAATAATGAATGGTTTAAATCCGTTGATAAATCCATGCTTATGTATCAAATGAGATCGGTTGAAAATGGACTGGTTGCTCTGGGCGGATTGGGGCATTACCGACATAAGTCCATTTTATATAGCGGACCATTGCCTTTTGATTACCTTAATCCGAAAGGAGAGGAGTAAATGTTTGAAAATAATCCAAATACATTCCAAGGAGAGATAACACAGCAAGCCTATCCGGTGATATTAAGAGGTGATGGAGAGACTTGGCAACTGATAGAGGAGGGTAATTTTTCTCGAAACCCTTCGGATTCGGATATTTTACTATATTCGGAAGTCCTTGCACTGGGAGAAAAGAACCAGGAGATTGCCTTTTTTACAGCCTATCCCTTTTACAACTCGGAATTGGGCTTGGGGTATGTTAAAGGGGATAATTCGGTGGTTTTTTCTACGGAAGCTTATAAAATGCTTGGTTCGTCCTATATGGCTCATAAACTCTTCAAGATATTAACCTATAACGACCAGTTTGTATTATTTGGCACTTCGCAAAAACCTGACAGCAACTCCAACGACTTTAATATATGGATGAGCCAGGATGGTCTATCATGGAATAATCATCAACCCCAATTGAACGATGTCAAGGACAATCTGATTATTAATGACGCAATTAACGGACCGGAGGGGTTGGCAGCTGTCGGGTATGAAACCATGGACAGGGACTACCAGGGAGAAGCTGTTGCATTATTCTCTACAGATGCACAAAGTTGGGAAAAGATCACCTTACATCCTGAAAGGATGGAGGGGCTGAAATTGACTGTAACGGATGCTGGTTATTTCGCATTTGAAAGTTCCAATCAGAGCGCCCGAAGAAAGGCTCGGTTCTGGCAGTCAGAAGACGGTAAGAGCTGGGATTCACAGAATCCCATTATATTAAATAAATTGGATATTGAGGGTGAATGGAATGCCATAACGGATGTTAACATTCATATTACTCGAATCATTGGTTTTCCGAAAGGCCTGGTTGGATTAGGTGGAACCGGATTTGAGACCGGGCGGACCATTTTGTTCAGTGGAGAGGTTCCAGTTGACTACATGAATCAGAAATAAGGCAGAATATACGTACTCCCTAAATCACTTGCAGATTATCCCATCAATATAATAGGAAACTTCAATGTACACATGACACTATTTGAAAAGAAAACAAACCATACTTATATTTAAAATGAATTCTGCCTCAATTTTAGAAATATTTAAAATAAAAAGCACTCAATATCTTTAATAGATAATGAGTGCTTCTTATTTGATCCGGCAACGACCTACTCTCCCAGGCGGTCTCCCGCCAAGTACCATCGGCGCTGAAGGGCTTAAC
>JAAZEK010000282.1 GCA_012512335.1 Clostridiales bacterium
ACTTTTATAAAGGCCGGCCGGCTTTGACTGTCAATAATTTCGGTAAGGGAAAAGCATATTATATAGCGTTCCGAAGCGAGTTTGATTTCTTGGCGGAATTCTACACCGAATTGATCAGGAAACTGAATATTTCCAAAGTGATTGATACCGAATTGCCGGAAGGCGTTAGCGCGCAAAAACGTTCCGATGGACAAACCGATTATGTTTTTCTAATGAATTTCTCAAACGAGGAGAAGGTCGTTACTTTGGACAAAAATCTGTATGAGGATATGGTTGAGGGAGAACAAGTTGAAGGAAGTATCAATCTCTCCGGTTATGGTGTCAAGATACTGGAAAGGAAATAAGGAAGCCAGCTAAGTGAATGCTTGTGTCATGGTGAATATAAAACCGCTTCCAATGAATTAAGGGAGCGGTTTTGTCTGTTTGCATATGCAATTCTCTTGTACAATTCTCTTAAATACACGGTTTCTGGATTAATAGTTCATATCAAACTTCAAAATTCAGGAAATTCAGGAGGTTTTGTCGTATGGACAAAGCTTTTTTTGTTAGTTTAGTTAAGTTATGATGACGCACCTTATAAAAGTACGTAAAATTATGTTGACATAGATATATTAAGTATGTATAATTGGCACATAGAGTAAATATATATTCTGTAATGCGCTTTATTCGTTAACGGTTGCCACGTCCTGAGCTTTTACTACATAAAAGGTATGCGCCCAAATGGGAGTACCTGTATAGCGAAAAGTTCGGACTGAGCAGATGAAGAGAAAGAGATTCAATAGTTAATAAACAACAATATTCAATCAAGTGAAGACCAAAGTTAATCAATTTTTAATTGACGGAGGGAATGATTATGACACCAAAAATAAAATCTAAAAGCAGTGCCATTGAATTAGCCGTTGGGATGCTGCGAAACCTTTACAAAAATAAAGCTTTTCTATTGCTCTCGCTACCAATGATGTTAGTTGTTTTTGTATTTAATTACATCCCGATGGTAGGTGTCATTGTTGCGTTTAAGAAGTTCAGATATAACCTGGGCATATTTGGGAGCGAATGGAATGGGCTTAACAATTTCAAGTTCTTCTTTCGTAATCCTGATGCTTTGAAGGTTATAACAAAGACTGTCAGCTACAACGCTGTATTTATCATTCTAGGGATCGTAATACCGGTAGGGGTGGCTCTTCTATTGTATGAGATCAAAAATCGAAAATTACTTAAGATATATCAAACTACCATGTTTATCCCTTACTTTCTTTCATGGGTAGTGGTGGCATATATGGCGTATGCGTTTTTAAATCCGGCTTCCGGTATGTTAAACAACCTAAGGGTGTTGATGGGACAAGAAAAAATCAGCTGGTACACGAAACCCATTTACTGGATCTTCATTTTACCGATTGCCAATACCTGGAAGGGGCTGGGGTTTGGAGCCCTCGTCTATTATGCCAGCCTTATGTCCATAGATCCTGAATATTTTGAAGCTGCAACTATTGACGGTGCCAATAAATTGCAGGTTATATGGAATATTACCATTCCGTTCCTTTACCCATTGATGACTATTTTGACGATATTGGCAATCGGAGGCATATTTAGCTCAGATTTTGGTTTGTTCTTTCAACTTCCCATGGACTCCAAATTACTTTATAAAACTACTGATGTAATTGATACCTATATATACAGGGCTATGGCGGTCAACAGTAACATAGATACTGCCAGTGCAGCTGGACTGATAAAGTCTGTTGTTGGTTTTGTGCTGGTAATAACCACAAACGCAATTGTGAACAAGATTAACTCAGATTACGCCTTGTACTGATACACGTAAAATTCAACGAAAATTTTGAGGTGATGAAATGTTTGGAGTAAATAGTAAAAAATGGCGATTTTCAAAAATAATGCTGCACACGTTTTTTATTTTATTGTCATTGTGTTTCATTATTCCGATTTGGTCTATTGTAGCCATATCAATAACAGAGGAAACCGATGTACTGAAATATGGTTATCAATTAATACCCAAGAATATTGACTTTTCAGCATATTCTTTTATATTTAGAAAGCCCGAAACGATCAT
>JAAZEK010000283.1 GCA_012512335.1 Clostridiales bacterium
ACAGCACCAGCCGCAACGCTTCTTGTAATTAGACAATACCGGGCTTATGGGCCGTTGACAAGGACGATCTTACCAGTAGTAGCCCTAGATGACATATTTGGGATAATGGCTTTTGGCATTGCTATAACTCTGGCTAAAATGTCAATTAGTGATATAAAACCTTCATTTATTACTCTTATGGCTGACCTATCTGTTGAAATACTTGGGTCACTAATGGCTGGATTTGTTATTGGTTTAGTTCTAACTGTAGTATTAAGGAAAATAAAGAGTAATGATGATTATCAAGTTGCTTCTCTTATAGCAATCGGCATAGGTGTGGGAATTTCAAACTTATTAGGTCTCTCACCATTATTGACTAATATTATGATTGGTACAACCTTAGTTAATCTTTTGCACAGATCAGATAAGGCTTTTAACTCTATTAATAATTTTGTTCCTGCATTCTATGTGCTCTTTTTCACCTTAGCGGGTGCATCACTGGACCTTAGCATTCTAAAGACTATTGGTGTAATTGGAATTGCTTATGTTTTTGCTCGTGCTTTAGGAAAGTACTTGGGAGCTTTTGTAGGTTCCTTATCTGTAAAAGCGGAAGACACTGTAACAAAATATTTGGGATTTGCCTTGCTTCCTCAAGGTGGGATCTCTATTGGATTATCTGTTATAGTTAGACAACAATTACCTCAATATGCTACCGCTATAACTACGATTATAATGTTTAGTATTTTAATATATGAAACCACAGGCCCCATTTTTGCTAAATTAGCAATAAAAAAGGCTGGGGAAATCAATGGATTAGATAAATTTAGGAATGATCAGAAATTAGTAGAGGACATTGATGTTGATAACGCCAATTATATACCTATAAAGGAAGGGAGTGCGGGCTCATGAAGGTTTTGTTCATAGTATTAAATAATATCGATTACCTAGAGGATGTTCTATCAATTTTAGTAAAGCACAATGTAAACGGAGCGACTATTCTAGATAGTCAAGGAATGGGAAGCACTATTGTAAATAATAATATTTCAGGTATACCTTTATTCGGTTCCTTGAAAAGCCTACTTAAGGACAGTCATCCTTATAACAAGACTATTTTTACGGTTATAAGGGATGATGAGAAACTACACAGGGTAGTTCAAGAAATTAAGAATTTGCTAAAAGAAGAGAAGGAGCCAGATGCAGCATTTATGTTTACTGTTCCTGTAGGCGAGCTGTTTTGATAGCCACAATAATAAAACCTCCTAATTCGTAGCTAGGAGGTTTTGGTGAACCCGTTCTGCTTCTGGCAAAACATCGGGGATACAGGTGGAGACTCTACTCCACCTGTATTAATTGGAGTGAGCGCGCTTATAGCAGTGGGCGACTAGACGTAGGGTCAAAATGGGTATCTCAGCAGGAATTCCTCAGCTTCTGGGCACCATAGGCCATCATTTCTTTCCACTATTTCTGAAAGCTCTTTAAATAAGGGATCCTTTTTGCCAAGCTCCTTGAAATCGTCAATAGCAACCAGAGGTAAATTAATAGCATTATAGCAAACCTTTTTTGAACCATTTGGTTTTCCCATTTCATATATCGCATCAATTACAGAATCAATGCCCATAATGTGGGAAACAAGGACAGCTGGATTAATAATCTTATCTTCAATGAGCTTTATTACATCTATAGTGTCCTCAGGTATACTTCCAGCGGTTCCTACAAGGTGAATTCCGTCATAATGTACGCGGTATAGGTTTAAGGAGCCCTGAAAATTATGCTCTGCTGGCCCAGCAAAGAAATTTATACATCCGTCTGTTCTGCATATTTCCTCAGCTAGTGTCAGCAGTTGGGAAACTGGTACCATAACGAAAACATCATCAAAGCCATCACCAACCAAGCTTTTCAGATATGTAGCTGTATCCTTTATGTTGCTTGTATTGACATATTGGAGGTTAACACCCTTTGATTTTGCACTTTCTGGTGAAATCATTTTTTTAGCATAATCGAGGCGACTGTCATCCAAGTCTGTTACAACTATGTTGGATACCTGGGCATAATTTATTGCCAGCTCAATAGTAGCCAATCCCATGGGGCCTGCTCCGCCTAGCACTGCAAAGTTACCATTTGCTTTTGCTCCATCGGTTCTTTTATAGTTAGTATAATCGGTATGATACAATCCCTTAAAGCCTCTTAAGGCACAGCCGAATGCCTCAACTAGAGAACCTGAGTAAAAGTCTTCACCCTCATATGGAATCATACAATTTCTTTCCAAGACAATCTCTGGTACGATTGCATATGTCATATTTCCGCCAATATATTGGTAAGAGTATCCTGGGTCAAAATTGCTTTCAAGCTTTAATGCTGGTTGAATTACAATCTTTTGTCCTAACTTCCACTTATCTTTTAGCTCTGTGCCTACCTCTATAATTTCTCCACACATCTCATGACCCACTACTATTGGCTTTTCTCCAATATTTTCAGGCACACGTTTATGGCTACTCCCCTGCATTACAGCCTTATAGGTCGATGTACAGAGGGAGTCGGAAACTACTCTAATAAGAACTTCATTATCCCCTAAATCTGGGAGTTGGAACTCCTCCAACCTTAGATCACTTGCACCGTATAGTCTTACAGCCTTGGTTTTCATACTTAAAACGCCCTTTCATTAAACTCTATACTTTATATTTCGACAAATAGCAATATAAATAGTTATATATGGGTTTTATAGACATTGCCGAGAACACTCGTGAATTTATTCATGAGATGAATTGGCAAGATAATTATACATATGATAATAGTCCAATTTTCCCAATAAGTCCACCGTTTTACGCCTCTTTTTCCTTACCAATGTTTAAAAAAGTTACTATTCACGTACAAAATAACAAATCATAAAATATATTTATTATTTTACTTCCTAGTGAACAGTAACTTTTAAAACCTAGTGAAAATTGAATTAAAATGATATAATTCAGGTAATTGCTTAATCTGCTATAATACCCAGAAGAAAAGAGTGAGAAAATGAAATTTCAAGCACATCGAGGAGTTTGCACAGAATGTCCGGAAAATACGATTCCTGCATTTGAGCGTGCAATTGAACAGGGATATAGTTACATTGAAACAGACACACGAGCTACTAAAGATGATATATGGGTTTTGATGCATGATGAAACTCTTAATAGAACCTGTCGCAATGGAGATGGGACTGAACTAACGAAACCTGTAAAGCTGTCAGAAATCACCTACAAGGAAATGCTAAATTATGATGCGGGCATAGTAAGAGGAAATGAATTTAAAGGGACACTAATTCCCACCTTAGCGCAATTGCTGAATCTTGCCAAGCAGGCTGAAATTACAGTAAAGCTGGATAACATAATTCAATTTTATACTGACGAACAGTTAAAAATACTATTTAATCTAGTAGTATCCTCTAAGGCAACAGTGGCATTTACTTGCTCTTCCATAGATTTCATTAAGAAAATACTAGATGCTATACCAGATGCAGAGATCCATTATGATGGCTTGGTGAATGCAGAAATAATGGAGGAGCTAAGCAAGGTGTTGAAGGATAACAATTGGGTAGTATGGATGTGCCTGCCATCTGCTGCGAAAAATTGGTTTAAGTTGCCACGAGCAAGTGATGACTTATGTGCTCTTGTGCGTTCCTACACCAAGCTTGGTCTATGGATTTTTGAAAGAGAGGAGCAGCTAAAGGAAGCCGAACACTGGAAAGCTGACCTGATTGAGACTGATGGAACTGTGAAGCCTTAATTTATTCTGATATAAATAGCTGGATAACTGGGGAGGAAATTGGCATGATAAAAAAAGTATCACGATTTTTCCAAAGGCTAAGTATATTTAACAAAATACTTATCAGCTTTATACTTGTTATTGTTATACCAGCGGTGATTTCATTGATTATTTCAGGAAGGATTACTGAAGGTCTTATAGTCAACCAGGCTAAGAAAGATGCCTCAAACAATGTAGATATAGTGACTATAAGTGTATCCAATGTATTTAACGAGCTTAAAAACGCATCTCTTTATATCTAATAATGAATTAGTCATGGAGCATCTCACATTGCTCAATAAGGATAAAGAGCAGCTTAGTGGGAATGATATGATTTCTTTAATGGACTTGCTTAGAAAGGTTGAAGCAACCTGTAATAGTATCTACTATACGAAAGCAATAGACATGGATTTTACTCTTTTGTCTACTACAGGTAAGATTGCTTATTCCAAGTATAATGTAAGCGATCATAGTGTTAAGGATTATCTTCAAAGATATAGCTCTGAGTATATCAGTAGCATTGGAAGCACCTATACATCCGTTGGTATAGAAAAAGGTATGAAATCAGATAAACTAGCTGAATCTCCCAATGTACTTACTTGGCTAAAAACGATCGAAAGTAAACAGGATACTAATGTTCAGGGTGTCTTAATTGTTATCATATCTAAGAATAAGCGGATAGTATCATCAAGGAAGGAAATTAACATTGTGCTGGATTATATAGAAAATAATCTTCATAAGAAAATTTCCTGTTCAGATATGGCGGATTTGGTCCATATGAATTGTAGTTATTTTAGTAGGCTGTTGTATTTTGATGTTGATCATTTAATAATTCTTAATTACCTCCTTAGGCACCGTGAGATAGATACTATTACAGCAGGACATATCTGTCAGAGAAGTATCGATAGTGTAAGAGAGGTGCTTAGTGATATGGAAAATAATATGAGGTTAATACAATCAGGAGGACCAATTAATAGACGATATTATAACTTAACACGAGAGCTATATGGATTGTTAGAAAAAGGTGAAGATAATCAATGTTAAATTTAACGTTATGCAACAATGAAACGCAACAATGAAATTTTCAACGTTAAGTTTTATTGTTGTTAATGTTATGTAGCTACAATGGATTAAATGTGTTGGGAGTACCTTCTTTACGTATAGCATACTGGGGAGGAAGTTAACATGACCAATATCGTATCTATTGAAAACTCATTCCTCTACAGCAAAAAGGTATTAGATACGGCAGAAGCTATACTTGAAAAATATATCGTTGGTGGAGTTCCAATTGATGATGTAATAGCTGAGGCGGATGAGGCTGTTAAGGAAGTAATCAAGTCTTCCAACTAAGAAGAATGATAACAGCTTGCTTACAAAACTCTTGAAAAATAATGAATGCTAGATTGACCAGCATGTGAAAACTAAAACCCTCCTAAAATATAAAATTTAGGAGGGTTTTATCTTACCTTTATCTACGTGCTTCCCACTTATTGCACCATACTAAGTCGTTATAGCGTCCTTTGAATTCGGATTCGCCCGTAATTTTCTCAATAGCTTTGCGGATAACCGTTCTTGTATTGCTATAGGCGTTAATATATGTTTTTACCATAGGTACATCGGTTAAGTGGGTGGTATAATTTAGTGATACGAAAACTGTTGGAACTTCCCAGACATACCAGGGAATATCAGAGGACATAGGTACCTTCCATCTGATTCTGTAGTTGTTCTCAGCTGCGTAGCCTCTAACATCAGCAAATATTAAGGCTGCATCCCAGTTCTTTGAATATTCTAATGTTTTGCCTTTATCTCTGGTACCACCATCATTCAAGCTTACCTCAAAGCCAACTCTTTCAAGCTCCTCGATAATTACTTGGAGGGCAGCTGTTGATGCGTCATAGATTCCGCCCATCTCACCAGTTAAATAATATAGTTTGATTCTCTTATGAGTGCTTGGTTTGATTGGAAGCTGGTTAAGTGTATCCTTCACTAGAGTAATACCCAGATCAGCCGCTTCTTCTGCCATTTCCAAATGTTCAGCACAGCCTACTATTTCCAAGCCTTCCTTAGGTGGAACCAGTCTGCCTTCTTTTTGTTTCACATGAAGCTTTAACGAGGCCTTTAAACCAAGGATACGAAGCAATGCTTCATGTAAGCGTTCTTCTGTGATAACTCCATTTTTGTATCCATCCATCATAAATCCAAAATCTTCATCAAAGTCATTGAAGAATAGGAACATATCACAGCCTGCAGCGATTGCACCTGGAACATAGTCACGGCGCTTCATTGCAGCTGCTAAACCAATCATGTGTGAGGCATCGGTAATTACAAGACCGTTAAAGCCTAACTGCCCGCGTAATAGGTCATTTAAAAGCTCGGGAGCAAGAGTGGCTGGCATAATCTCATCATATGTGATTCCTGGAACCAGTTTTTTAGAATACTCGGGTAATGCGATGTGACCTGCCATGACAGTCATAAGGCCGTCATCTATGAGCTTTTTATAGACCATACCATAGCTGTTGTCCCAATCCTCGATGCTTAACTCGTTAACACCTAATAAAAGGTGCTGATCTCTTTCCTCGCTACCATCACCAGGGAAATGCTTTGCTAGTGATGCTATGTCACTTTGCCTGAGGCCTTTGATGTAAGCACTTGTATATTTATAGACGTTGTCTGGATCTGCACCATAGGCTCTAGTGTTGACAATAGTGTTTCGCCAGTTGAATAATATATCAGCGCAAGGATCAAAGTTCCAGTTACAGCCAATGGCGGTAGCCTCCTTACCACTTACATATCCAGCATTATAGGCTACTTTTTCGTCGTAGGCTGCTTCTGCCTGGGCGGCAGAGGCAATATAAGTACCGTCAGTACAAGCCCCGTCTCCTCCAGAATCGCAATTGGCAGACACGAGCATTGGAATTTTACTGTACTTTTGCAGGTTGGTAGCCAAATCCCACACTTGCTCAGATGAAGCTCCTTTGTATCTAGCTCCACCTATATGGTATTTCTCCACCACATTTTTTACGTAATCTTCACCAAATTCATGGAATAGATTGAAAAACAGTTGCCCGATTTTTTCCTCATCGGTCATTCCTTTAATGGTGTCCTCTACCCATTTAATGTCCTCATCGCTGAGATAAAAGGGTTTTGCTTTTAAATCGACCATATTGATTCACCTCATCCTTTACTTTTTTAGTCTTTATATTTTATCCTACGTCAAGACGCCAACTTCTATAAGTGGCGCGTTCACTTTTTCCAAGGAGGGGTTACAGGGAGATAAGACTTAAATGTCTCAGCTAATTGGTCTTCATATTCTCTTGTAAATTCTCCATTGATAAACTTGTCCAGGTCCACCTCAAATAATTGCTTCCAGGATTCCTCCTCGTGCCCAGGGTTAATGGGATAGAAGTGAACATTATTGGCCTTGGCAGCTTCCAGATCACCAAGAGCGTCTCCAATTTTAAGAACCTTATCAGCATCATATCGGTTTTTCATTGCTAAAGCGATATGCTCTTTCTTTGTCCCCATCTCCTGTGAAGCGATAACTTTCATGTATTCAGCCAAGCCATGTTCATTCCACTCACGAACCAAGGCTTCTCCTGGTGTTCCAGCCACAACAATTAAGTCAGCGGATTTTGTAGCCTTTTCTATTGTTTCACGTACATAAGGGAAGGGAGGAACATTCTTTACAATATCAGCTACGAATTGATTTACACCATTTGACCAGTTTAGCGCTTGTTGCAGAACTGGATCAGGATTATTAGCAACTGCTCTTTCCAGAGCAGGGTTTCCCAGCTTGGTTTCTGTTTGTACAAAGTTTACTAAAGGACTTAGATCTGGTTTTTTGTAGCCTCGTCTGATTACTTCAGGTCGTTCTTCGAGTAGATTTAAAGCATTCATGACTGCATGGAAACGGTTGGTGCCTCTGCTTTCTGAATAGAGATTTATAAATTCCCAAACCTCCCTGGCATACTTTGAAACTGCTTGTAAATTCCAATGCTTAATAAAGTTAGGACAGAAGCACTCTTTGTGTTTGATTTCCATAGCGTCGAAAGCACAGCCGTCGGAATCGATACAGATTAGATAATCTTTCTCTTTTTTAAGGTCAATTAATGGTTGCGCAGGATTCATGGCACAAACCTCCTAAAGTTTTAGTTATACTTATAAATATCCCACATTTTACTTTACTAAACACCATTATAATGTATAATTAAAGCATTAAGATTGCTTATATTGATAATAATATGGCTTATTTTGACTTTGTGGAGGTGCATTATGCTAAGCTCTTATGGAAAACCATTTCGACACAATCCATTTTAGGCACACCCTTGAGGATTATCATGCTGACTTCCATTTGCATGAGAGGTTTGAGATTTTTTTCTTTATTTCGGGCAATGTTAATTATTTCATTGAGAAGAAGGTATATCAATTGAAATATGGAGATTTGTTTGTTATTAACAATAGGGAAATCCATAAGCCTTCAATCCTTAGTAACGAAGCATATGAGAGGATAACAGTTCACTTTGACCCTGCTATATCTCAAATGTTCAGTACTGAAAGCTGCGACCTACAAAAATGCTTCCTAGACAGACCAATCGGTGAAAAGAATAAGGTTTCACTGAATTTGGATCAGACAGCTGAGATATTGGGTTTGTTTTACAGGCTGGGACGACTAAATCAGAATCCTAATCCATATAACAAGATGCTAAAGATTAGCTGTTTCATTGAGCTGCTAGTTTTCATTAATAAAGCTTTCTTACGGGGCGACAACTTGGAGGAATATATGAGCATACCTGGCAAGCTCATTCCTATACTGGACCATATCGATGAGAATCTTGACAGCGACCTTTCATTAAAAAGACTGGGGGAAACCTTTTATATAGACCGTGCTTATTTAAGTAGGCTGTTTAAAAAGAGCACGGGCAGTAACATACATGAGTACATAATTTACAAGCGGATATCCAAGGCAAAGCAGCTAATAGCAGAAGGCTATAACGCTACAGAAGCATGCCTCCAGTGTGGGTTTAATGACTACTCCAACTTTTCAAGGACCTTTAAGAAAACTGTGGGAATGTCATTGAGGGATTATAAGAAAACAATTCAACCTTGGTGAATATC